>NZ_JASCXL010000031.1:0-85614 GCF_030010595.1 Streptomyces sp. CC224B
AATCCAGATACAGATCCCCCACCTGAAGCGTGTACCGCTCGGCACGCCCCGGATCGGCCTCGAACAACTCCCGCAGATGCGCGCCTTCCAGCTTGGCGCGGTGGTCCTCCAGGGCCGCCCACTGCGGGCGGTCCGTCAGCAGGGGGGTGTGCTCAGGCATGGTCAACGGACTCCTTCGGGGTGGCGGCCTCGCCGTGCAGCGCGACGGCGTACATCTCGTCGGCGTCGAGGCGGCGGAGCTCTTCGGCGATCAGCTCGGCGGTCGGGCGGACCTTCAGGGCGAGGGTCCGCTCGGGCTGGCCGGGCAGGGACAGGGTGGCGACGGGGCCCTCGGGGCGGTCGATACGGATCTCTCCGTTCGCCGTGCCGAGGCGGACCGCGGTGACGACGGGCCCCGCCGTGGTGACGCGCTCGACCGGGACGCCGAGCCGGACGCCCAGCCAGCGCGCGAGCAGTTCGGCGCTGGGGTTCTCGGCCTCGGACTCCACGGCCGCCGAGACGATCTCCGCGCGGGCCTGGTCGAGGGCCGCGGCCAGCATGGAGCGCCACGGCGTGAGCCGGGTCCAGGCCAGGTCGGTGTCGCCGGGGGTGTAGGACGCGGCACGGGCGGCGAGCGCGGCGAGCGGCTCCTCGACGGCGTACGCGTCGGTGATGCGGCGGGCGGCGAGCGCGCCGAGCGGGTCCTTGGCGGGCACCTCCGGGGCGTCGACGGGCCACCACACGACGACCGGTGCGTCGGGCAGCAGCAGCGGGAGCACGACGGAGTCGGCGTGCTGGCCCACCTCGCCGTACAGGCGCAGGATCACGGTCTCGCCGGTGCCCGCGTCGGCGCCGACGCGGACCTCCGCGTCGAGCCGGGTGGCCTGCCGGTCCCGCGGGGTGCGGGCGGTGCGCTTGATGACGACGAGGGTGCGCGAGGGGTGCTCGCGGGCCGCGTCCTGGGCCGCCTTGGTGGCGTCGTAGGCGTTCTCCTCGTCGGTGACGATCACCATCGTGAGGACCATGCCCACGGCTGGGATGCCGATGGCACGGCGTGTTTCGACGAGCGCTTTGTTGATCTTGCTTGCCGTGGTGTCGGTCAGATCGATCTTCATGGCCTGCGCCAGCTCCGTCCGTCTCGTGCGAGCATCTCGTCCGCTTCCTCCGGGCCCCAGCTCCCCGAGGCGTACTGGGCGGGCCTGCCGAGGGTGTCCCAGTGCTCCTCGATCGGATCGAGGATGCGCCAGGACTCCTCGACCTCCTCCGTGCGCGGGAAGAGGTTGGCGTCGCCCAGGAGTACGTCCAGGATCAGCCGTTCGTACGCCTCCGGGCTGGACTCCGTGAACGACTCGCCGTACGCGAAGTCCATCGACACGTCCCGGATCTCCATCGACGTACCCGGGACCTTGGATCCGAAGCGCACCGTCATGCCCTCGTCCGGCTGGACGCGGATGACGATGGCGTTCTGGCCGAGTTCCTCCGTGGCGGTGGAGTCGAACGGGGAGTGCGGGGCGCGCTGGAAGACGACGGCGATCTCGGTGACGCGGCGACCGAGGCGCTTGCCGGTGCGCAGGTAGAACGGGACGCCCGCCCAGCGGCGGTTGTCCACCTCCAGCTTGACGGCGGCGTAGGTGTCGGTCGTGGACCGCGAATCGATGCCGTCCTCCTGGAGGTAGCCCCTGACACGCTCGCCGCCCTGCCAGCCCGCGGCGTACTGGGCGCGGACGGTGGAGCGCTCCAGGTCGGCGGGGAGCCGTACGGACTTCAGGACCTTGAGCTTCTCCGTCACGAGGGACTGGGCGTCGAAGGAGGCGGGCTCCTCCATGGCGGTGAGGGCCATGAGCTGGAGCAGGTGGTTCTGGATGACGTCGCGGGCGGCGCCGATGCCGTCGTAGTAGCCCGCGCGGCCACCGATGCCGATGTCCTCGGCCATGGTGATCTGGACGTGGTCGACGTACGACCGGTTCCAGACGGGCTCGTACATCTGGTTGGCGAAGCGCAGCGCCAGGATGTTCTGGACGGTCTCCTTGCCCAGGTAGTGGTCGATCCGGAACACCTGGTCCGGGGCGAACACCTCGTGGACGATCCGGTTCAACTCCTGCGCCGACTTCAGGTCGTGGCCGAAGGGCTTCTCGATGACGGCCCGCCGCCAGGAACCCTCGGGCGCGTCGGCGAGGCCGTGCTTCTTGAGCTGCTGGACGACCTTCGGGAAGAACTTCGGCGGCACGGAGAGGTAGAAGGCGTAGTTGCCGCTGGTGCCGCGCTTGTCGTCCAGCTCGTCGACGGCGTCGCGGAGCTGCTCGAAGGCGGTGTCGTCGTCGAAGTCGCCCGGGATGAAGCGCATGCCGTCGGCGAGCTGCTGCCAGACCTCCTCTCGGAAGGGGGTGCGGGCGTGCTCGCGCACCGCGTCGTGGACGACCTCGGCGAAGTCCTGGTCCTCCCACTCGCGGCGGGCGAACCCGAGGAGCGAGAAGCCCGGCGGCAGCAGGCCCCGGTTGGCCAGGTCGTAGACGGCCGGCATCAGCTTCTTGCGGGACAGGTCGCCGGTGACGCCGAAGATGACGAGGCCGGAGGGGCCCGCGATGCGCGGCAGGCGGCGGTCGCGGGGGTCCCTCAGCGGGTTGTGCCAGGCGGCGGCGGTCACTTGGCCTCAGCTCCCCGCAGCCGCGTCGCGACGGTGGCGAGCAGGTCGTTCCACGCGGCCTCGAACTTGGCGACGCCCTCGTCCTCGAGCTGCCGCACGACCTCGTCGTAGGAGATGCCGAGCGCGCCGACGGCCTTCAGGTCGGCGCGGGCCTGCTCGTAGCCGCCGGTCACCGTGTCGCCGGTGATCACGCCGTGGTCGGCGGTGGCCTTCAGCGTCGCCTCCGGCATGGTGTTGACGGTGCCCGGGGCGACCAGCTCGTCGACGTACAGGGTGTCCTTGTACGCCGGGTCCTTGACGCCGGTGGAGGCCCACAGGGGGCGCTGCTTGTGGGCTCCCGCGGCCGCCAGGCGGGCGGCGCGGGCGGAGGGCGGCGTCGCCCCGTCGGCCGATCCGAACACCTCTTCGTACGCCTCGTAGGCGAGGCGGGCGTTGGCGAGCGCGGCCTTGCCCTTGAGGGCCTTCGCCTCGTCCGTGCCGAGCGCGTCGAGGCGCTTGTCGACCTCGGCGTCGACGCGGGAGACGAAGAAGGAGGCGACGGAGTGGATGGTGGAGAGGTCGATGCCGCGCTCGTGGGCGAGTTCGAGACCCTTGAGGTACGCGTCCATGACGGCGCGGTAGCGCTCCAGGGAGAAGATCAGCGTGACGTTGACGGAGATGCCGAGGCCGACGACCTCGGTGATCGCCGGGAGGCCCGCCTCGGTGGCCGGGATCTTGATCATCACGTTCGGGCGGTCGACGAGCCAGGCGAGCTGCTTGGCCTCGGCGACGGTGGCCTCGGTGCGGTGGGCCAGGCGCGGGTCGACTTCGATGGACACGCGGCCGTCGCGGCCCCGCGTCGCGTCGTACACCGGGCGCAGGACGTCGGCGGCGGCGCGGACGTCGGCGGTGGTCATCATCCGCACAGCCTCGTCGACGGTGACGCCGCGCAGGGCCAGGTCGGCGAGCTGGTCCTCGTAGCCCTCGCCGGAGCCGATGGCGGCCTGGAAGATCGAGGGGTTGGTGGTGACGCCCACGACGTGGCCGCGCTCGATCAGCTCGGCGAGGCTGCCGGACGCGATGCGCGTGCGGGACAGGTCGTCCAGCCAGACGGAGACGCCTGCGGCGGTGAGGGACGGGAGGGGTGCGGTGGTGCTCATGTACGTCATCTTCTTTCGGATGCTCAGCTGCGTCATGATCAAGCGTGGGCGGCCGCGAGGGATTCCCGGGCCCGGGCGGCGACGTTCTCGGCGGTGAAGCCGTACCGGGCGAAGAGCGTGGCGGCGTCCGCCGAGGCGCCGAAATGCTCCAGCGAGACGATCCGGCCGGCGTCCCCGACATAGCGGTACCAGGTCAGGGCGATGCCGGCCTCGACGGCCACGCGGGCCTTGACGGCGGGCGGCAGGACGCTGTCGCGGTAGACCTGGTCCTGCTCCTCGAACCACTCCACCGACGGCATCGACACGACGCGGGCCGCGATGCCCTCGGCCTCCAGCCGCTCCCGGGCCTCGACGGCGAGCCGCACCTCGGAGCCGGTGGCGATCAGGATGACGTCCGGGGTCTCCTTCGACGCCTCGGCGAGGACGTAACCGCCCTTCGCGGCCAGGTCGTTGGGCGCGTACGTCGGCAGGCCCTGCCGGGACAGCGCAAGGCCGTGCGGGGCGGGTGCGGACGAGCCGCGGCGCAGGATCTCCCGCCAGGCGACGGCGGTCTCGTTGGCGTCGGCCGGGCGTACGACGTTCAGGCCCGGGATGGCGCGCAGGGAGGCCAGGTGCTCGACCGGCTGGTGCGTGGGGCCGTCCTCGCCGAGGCCGATGGAGTCGTGCGTCCACACGTAGGTGACGGGGAGCTGCATCAGGGCGGACATGCGCACGGCGTTGCGCATGTAGTCGGAGAAGACGAGGAACGTGCCGCCGTAGACGCGGGTGTTGCCGTGCAGGGCGATGCCGTTCATCTCGGCGGCCATCGAGAACTCGCGGATGCCGAAGTGGACGGTGCGGCCGTACGGGTCGGCCTCCGGCAGCGGGTTGCCCCGCGGCAGGAAGGACGACGTCTTGTCGATGGTCGTGTTGTTCGAGCCCGCCAGGTCGGCGGAGCCGCCCCACAGCTCGGGGATCACCGGGCCGAGGGCCTGGAGGACCTGGCCGGACGCCGCGCGCGTGGCGACCTTCGTCCCGGCGTCGAAGACGGGCAGCGCCCGCTCCCAGCCCTCGGGGAGGCGCCCGGCGACGATCCGGTCGAGGAGCGCGGAGCGCTCGGGGTTCTCGGCGCGCCACGCGGCGATCCGCTTGTCCCAGGCGGCGTGGGCCTCGGCGCCGCGGTCCAGGGCCCGGCGGGTGTGGGCGACGACCTCGTCCTCGACGGCGAACGTCCGCTCGGGGTCGAAGCCGAGGACGCGCTTGGTGGCGGCGACCTCATCGGCGCCGAGCGCGGAGCCGTGCGCGGCCCCGGTGTTCTGCGCGTTCGGGGCGGGCCAGGCGATGACCGTGCGCATCGCGACGAGGGAGGGGCGCCCCGTCTCGGCCTTGGCGGCGGCGAGCGCCTGGTACAGGGCCTCGACGTCGATGTCGCCGTCGGCGCGCGGGGTGACCCGCTGCACGTGCCAGCCGTAGGCCTCGTAGCGCTGGAGGACGTCCTCCGAGAACGCGGTCTGCGTGTCGCCCTCGATGGAGATGTGGTTGTCGTCGTAGAGGAAGACGAGGTTGCCGAGCTTCTGGTGGCCGGCGAGGGAGGAGGCCTCGGCGGAGACGCCCTCCTGGAGGTCGCCGTCGGAGACGATGGCCCAGACGGTGTGGTCGAAGGGGCTCGTGCCCTCGGGGGCCTCGGGGTCGAACAGGCCGCGCTCGTACCGGGCGGCCATGGCCATGCCGACGGCGTTGGCGACGCCCTGGCCGAGCGGCCCGGTCGTCGTCTCCACGCCCGCCGTGTGCCCGTACTCGGGGTGGCCGGGCGTCTTGGAGCCCTGGGTGCGGAACGCCTTCAGGTCGTCCAGGTCCAGCTCGTAGCCGGCGAGGAAGAGCTGGGTGTACAGGGTGAGGCTGGTGTGGCCGGGCGACAGGACGAACCGGTCGCGGCCGGTCCACTCCGGGTCGGCCGGGTCGTGCCGCATGGCCTTCTGGAAGAGGGTGTACGCGGCGGGGGCCAGGCTCATGGCGGTGCCGGGGTGGCCGTTGCCCACCTTCTGCACGGCGTCGGCCGCAAGGAGGCGGGCGGTGTCGACGGCACGCCGGTCGAGGTCGGTCCACTCGAAGGGCTGCTCGAAGGGGTCGAGACCGTCCGGTGTCTGCGTGCTCATCTGTCAGCGTTCCTTTGCATCCGTGGTACACCCGTGGTGCACCCGTTGTGCCTCCGTGGTGCCCTCAGGCACCGTCCGCCCGGGGCAAAGCCCCTGGTCGAACCAGTTCCGACCGTAAAGGTCATACTTTTGGTGAGGTAGGTGCCCCCGTGCCAGCGTTCGGTGAAAATGGGACACGCACAGCAGCCGGGGTCCCGTCGGGCGCCCCGAGAGCCGAGGGAAGTGGATGATCGAGCAGGGCGGCGCGCACACGAGCGCTCATCGGGGAGCCGCGGAGTACATCCGTACCTACCCCTTCGACCCGAGCGCCAGCGTCTCCGGGGTCGGGATGCAGATCGGCCCGATGGGCACGGACGGCCCCTGGGCGGGCGGCGCCGGGCTCTCGCGCCGCGTGCACCGCATCGACTTCCACGTCCTGCTGTTCTTCCGGCGGGGCCCGGTCCGCCACACCGTCGACTTCGCGGAGTACGAGGCCGGGGCGGGCGACATCCTGTGGATCCGGCCCGGGCAGGTGCACAGCTTCTCGGCCACGGACGAGTACACCGGTACGGCCCTGACGATGCAGCCCGGCTTCCTGCCGCGCGCCATCGTGGAGGCGACGGGCCTGTACCGCTACGACCGGCCGCCGCTGCTGCACCCGGGCGAGGAGCAACGCGCCGCGCTGGCCGCCTCGTTGGAGCAGGTGGAGCGCGAGTACCTGGACACGTCGACGCTGCCGCCGAGCCTGCACACCTCGGTCCTGCGGCACGCGCTGACGGCGCTCATGCTGCGCGTCGCGCACGTCTCGGCCCAGGCCGCGGCGGACGAGTGCAGGCCGCAGCCGGACACGACGTTCACGCGGTTCCGCGCGGCGGTCGAGCAGGGCTTCACCACCAACCACAGCGTCAGCGCGTACGCCGACGAGCTGGGGTACTCGCGCCGCACGCTGGTCCGCGCGGTGCGCGCCGCCACCGGGCAGACCCCGAAGGGCTTCATCGACCGGCGCGTGGTCCTGGAGGCCAAGCGGCTGCTGGCGCACACCGACCTGCCGGTGGGGCGCATCGGAGCGGCCGTCGGCTTCGCGGACTCGGCGAACTTCTCGAAGTTCTTCCAGCAGCACACCGGGGTGACGCCGGCGGGGTTCCGGGCGGAGCAGGTGTGAGGCGTTCCGGTGGGAGCGGCGTGCCCGACGGCACGGTCGCGGTCAGCGGCGTACGCGGGGCATGCCCAGGCCGATCCAGGAGATGATCTCGCGCTGGATCTCGTTGTTGCCGCCGCCGAAGGTGAAGATGACCGCCGAGCGGTAGCCGCGCTCCAGCTCGCCGTGGAGCACCGCGCCCGCGGAGCCCTCCTTCAGCGCGCCCGCGGCGCCCACGACCTCCATCAGCCAGGCGTAGGCGTCCCGGCGGGCCTCCGATCCGTAGACCTTGACGGCGGAGGCGTCCTGCGGGGTGAGGGTGCCGTCCTGGACGGCGTGCACCATCTGCCAGTTGAGGAGCTTCATCGCGTCCAGCTTGACGTGGGCCTGCGCGAGGCGGCGGCGCACCCAGGGCAGGTCGATGACGCGGCGACCGTCGGCGAGCTTGGTCGCGGCGGCCCAGCGGCGCACGTCGTGCAGGGCGCGGACGGCCATGGTGCCGTGCGCGGCGAGGGTGACGCGCTCGTGGTTGAGCTGATTGGTGATCAGCCGCCAGCCCTGGTTCTCCTCGCCGACGCGGTGACCGACGGGCACGCGCACGTCCTCGTAGTAGCCCGCCGTGGTGTCGTGCCCGGCGAGGGTGTGGATGACGGTGCAGGAGTAGCCGGGGGCGGACGTCGGCACGAGCAGCAGCGAGATGCCCTGGTGCGGCGGCGCAGCCGGGTCGGTGCGGACGGCGAGCCACACCCAGTCGGCGGTGTCGCCGTTGGTCGTCCAGATCTTCTGCCCGTTGACGACGTACGTGTCCCCGTCCCGCACGGCGCGGGTCTTCAGGGAGGCGAGGTCGGTGCCCGCGTCGGGCTCGCTGTAGCCGATCGCGACGTCGATCTCGCCGGAGAGGATGCGCGGCAGGAAGTACGCCTTCTGCTCGTCGGTGCCGAACCGCATGAGGGTCGGGCCCACGGTGTTGAGCGCCATAAGGGGCAGCGGGACGCCCGCCTGGGCGGCCTCGTCGAAGAAGATGAACTGCTCCATGGGGGTGAGGCCGCGCCCGCCGTACTCCTCGGGCCAGCCCACACCGAGCCAGCGGTCGGCGCCGAGGCGGCGGATCGTCTCGCGGTAGAACCGCTTGTGCGCGTGGCCGCCCTGCCGGACGCGCGCGTCCTCGGACACCAGCGAGGTGAAGTAGGCGCGCAGTTCGGCGCGCAGCCGCTGCTGTTCGGGCGTGTATGCGAGGTGCACGGCGCCTCCTGGCGGTCCGTTGCTGCGTCGGCCCTGACACCGTCCCCGGCCGCCGCCGCACCGCGGCGGCCCGCCGTGACGGCGGCCAGACTAGAACCTGTTCCAGTAAGGGGGAAGGGCGACGGCAGTACGACCTGAGGGGCGTCCGACGACCTGTTCGCGCTCTGGAGCGAACGTTCTACCCAGAGCGCGAACAGGTTCTCCGGCGGCGCTCCGACCCGGTCCCCGGCGGTCGGCGGAGGCGGCCGTTCGAGTGCGGTCCCGCAGGCCAGTACACTCGACGCCCGTGGCGGACACCCAGTACGAAGACCTGTTGAACCTGGTGCTCACCTCCGGAACGGCCAAGGCCGACCGGACGGGCACCGGCACCCGAAGTGTCTTCGGGCACCAACTGCGCTACGACCTCTCCCAGGGGTTCCCGCTGGTCACCACCAAGAAGGTGCACCTCAAGTCCATCGTGTACGAGCTGCTGTGGTTCCTGCGCGGCGACTCGAACGTCGGCTGGCTGCGGGAGCACGGCGTGACCATCTGGGACGAGTGGGCCGACGAGAACGGTGACCTCGGTCCGGTGTACGGCGCGCAGTGGCGTTCCTGGCCCGCCCCGGACGGCACGCACATCGACCAGCTCAGCGAGGTCCTGGAGACGCTGCGCCGGGACCCGGACTCCCGCCGGATGATCGTGTCCGCCTGGAACGTCGCCGAGCTCGACAAGATGGCGCTCGCGCCGTGCCACGCCTTCTTCCAGTTCTACGTCGCCGATGGCAAGCTCTCCTGCCAGCTCTACCAGCGCAGCGCGGACCTGTTCCTCGGCGTCCCCTTCAACATCGCCAGCTACGCCCTGCTCACGCACATGGTGGCGCAGCAGGCCGGCCTCGAGCCGGGTGACTTCATCTGGACCGGCGGCGACTGCCACATCTACGACAACCACGTCGAGCAGGTGACCGAGCAGCTCTCGCGGACCCCGTTCGCCTTTCCCGAGCTGCGGCTGCGGCAGGCGGAGTCGCTGTTCGACTACGCCTTCTCCGACGTCGAGGTGGTCGGGTACCGCCACCACCCGGCCATCAAGGCCCCGGTCGCGGTATGAACGTCGGGCTGATCTGGGCGCAGACCCCCGACGGCGTGATCGGCGCGGGCAACGCCATCCCGTGGCACCTGCCCGAGGACATGGCGCACTTCAAGGCCACCACCCACGGCCGTCCCGTGGTGATGGGGCGCAGGACGTGGGATTCGCTGCCCGCGCGCTTCCGTCCGCTGCCGGGCAGGCGCAACATCGTGGTCACGCGCGATCCGCGGTGGGCGGCCGACGGCGCCGAGCGCGCCGGGTCGGTCACCGAGGCCCTGGAGCGCGCGGCCGCCCCGTCCGACGCTGCCGCTGCCGCTGCCGCTGCCGCGACGACCTGGGTGATCGGCGGAGGAGAGATCTACCGGGCCGCCCTGGAGTACGCCACGACGCTGTCGGTGACGGAGGTCGAGACGGCGGTGGAGGGCGACACCTACGCCCCGGTGCCGGACCCGGCGTGGACCGTCACCGAGGACACGGACTGGCGGACCTCCACGTCCGGTCTGCGCTACCGCATCCGCCGCTACCACCGCTGAGGCGCGTCGCACCGCCTCGGCCGAGCGGCTAGGCGGCGTCCCGGGCCCGGGCCACGTGGCCGTCCGGGCGGATGAGCGCGGAGCCCACGCCCGCCCAGTCAGGGCGGTCCGTGACCGGCGGCCCCTGGTGGACGACGGCCTCCGGCCAGGTGCCGCCGTCGTGTCCGCCGAAGTCGAGCAGGACGGGTCGGCCCGCGCGCAGCAGGTCGTACAGCCGCAAATCCTCGGTGAGCCGGAGGTCGGGGGCGCGGCGGCCGGTGAGCGGGTGGCGGTCCGCGCCGTCGCCGTCGGCGGGCGTGTAGGGGGTGCTGTACGCGGTGTCGTAGGCGACGTCCAGGGCCGTGAGCCCTTCGGCGAGCTTCCGGGAGAAGGCGGGGACGGTGGCGACGGCCTCGCTGAGCAGGGCCCGCAGGGCGAGTCCGTCGCTGGAGTACGCGGTCATGAGCGCGGTCTGGGCGCGCGTGGTGGCGAGCAGGGCGGCGCCGACCGGGTGGCGTTCGCGGTGGTAGGTGTCGAGCAGGCGCTCGTCGGCGGCGCCGCGCGCGACGGCGGCGAGCTTCCAGCCGAGGTTGGCGGCGTCCTGCACCCCGACGTTGAGGCCGACGCCGCCGGCCGGGAAGTGCATGTGCGCGGCGTCGCCCGCGAGCAGGACCCGGCCCGCGCGGTAGGCGGCTGCCTGGCGGGCGGCGTTGCCGAAGCGGGAGAGCCAGCGCGGGTCGCGCATGCCGAAGTCGCGGCCGGTGATGCGCAGGACGTTGGCGCGCAGCTCCTCGAAGGTGAACTCGCCCGGCCAGTCGGCCCGTCGGTCGTCGGGGGTGTGCCCGACGAAGCGGTGCGCTCCCCCGGGCAGCGGGACGCACATGAGGCCGCCTCGTGAGGTGCCCACGCTGAAGGCGGACCCGGCCGGCGGCTCGTCGAGGACGACGTCCCCGAGCCAGCCCCACACGGTGGCGGGGGTGCCGGGGAAGTCGATGCCCGCGGCGGTCCGGACGGTGCTGCGGGTGCCGTCGCACCCCACGACGTACGCGGCGTCCAGGGTGTACGCGCCCTCGGGGCCGGTGGCGCCGACCCGTACACCGGACGCGTGCTCGGCCAGGTCCGTCAGGCGGTGGCCGCGGCGGACGTCGGCGCCCGCGGCGCGCGCGTGCCGTTCGAGGAGGGCTTCGGTGCGGGCCTGCGGCAGCAGGAGCGTGAACGGGAAGCGCGTGTCGAGGCCGCTGAAGTCGAGGCGGTCGTCGAGCGAGCCGAAGTGGCCGGTGGGGTTGCGCAGCCCCTCGGCGAGGAACGGCTCCACAGCGCCGCGTGCGGCGAGGACCTCCAGCGTGCGCGGGTGCACGGTGAGCGCCTTGGAGTGCGGTGACGGCTCGGGGCGCTGTTCCAGGACGGTCACCTCGGCGCCGCCCAGGCGCAGCTCCGCGGCGAGCCAGAGCCCGACGGGCCCGGCTCCGGCGATGACGACGTGACGGCTTGTGTGCGTGGTGCGCACGGGCACTCCTCTCCGGGCGTACGGCCGCGTCCGAGGGCACGGGGGGCCGCTCGGTGGCGTACGCCATGACGTTTCCCCACCGATTTGGTCAGTGACCAAGTCGACGGAACGCCAGTAGACTAGGTCAGTGACCAAAAGGCAAGCGCCGCCCGGGCGGCAGGAGAGCGGTTACCGCGCCGGGCTCACCCCGGGGGCCGTGGCCCGCGCCGCCCTCGGCGTCCTCGCCGACAAGGGCGCCGACGGTGTGTCCGTGCGCGGTACGGCGGAGCGGCTGGGGGTGCGGATGAACACCGTGCTCTGGCACGCCAAGACCAAGACGCGCCTCCTGGAGCTGATGGCCGACGCGATCGTCGCCGAGGTGCCGCTGGACGGGCTGCCCGCCACCTGGCGGGAGCGCGTGCGCGAGCTCCTGCGCCGCTACCGGCGCGCCCTGCTCGCCCACCGGGACGGCGCCCGCATCGTGGCGGGCACGTACGCGGCCGAGACGGCCACGCTGCGGTTCGCCGAGGCCCTCACCGCGGCCCTGCTCGACGGCGGCCTGTCCGAGCGGGACGCGGCGTGGACGGCGTGGGACCTGCAGTACTTCGTGCTCGGCCTGACGCAGGAGGAGCAGTCCGTGCCGGCCGCGGGCGACCGGCGCCTGGCCGAGGCGGTCAGGGCGGGCGACTACCCGTCACTGGCGCGGCTGGCCGAGCACTTCGGCGACACGTCGTTCGACGGCCGGTTCGAGCACGGCCTCGACCGGCTGCTCGGGCCGGAACGCGCGTGACCGCCGCCGGGCCGGGTGCCCCCGGCCCGCGCGCCGCACCGGGGTCTCAGGCGCCGTCCGCCGCGGCCCGCAGCGCCGCCACGTCGAGCTTCCGCATCGTCAGCATCGCCGCCATCGCGCGCTGGGCACGGCCCTGGTCGGGGTCGCCGATCAGCTCGCCGAGCGCGGCGGGGACGACCTGCCAGGACAGGCCGTACTTGTCCTTCAGCCAGCCGCACTGGCTCTCCGTGCCGCCGTCCGCGGTGAGCGCGGACCAGTAGTGGTCCACCTCCTCCTGGTCGGCGCAGTCGATCAGGAAGGACACGGCCTCGTCGAAGGTGAACTCCGGGCCGCCGTTGATGGCCGTGAAGCGCCGGCCGTCCAGCTCGAAGTCGACGGTCAGCACGGTCCCGGCCGGGCGCGGGCCCGCCTCGCCGTAGTACGACACGTTGGTGACCTTGGAGTCGGGGAACACCGAGACGTAGAACTCGGCGGCCTCCAGGGCCTGGTCGTCGAACCAGAGGCTGGGCGTGATCGTGGGCATGTCGGTCTCCTGTCGTCCGTGACGGCGGCGCGCGGCGCGTCGCCCCGCTGTCTGTAGGACCGCCCCTCGCACCGGAACTCATCGCGGCCCGGGCGGCGCGTGCCGCGGCTGACCCCGGAGTCAGGCGTACGGGAGGAGTCACGCGTACGGGACCACCGCCACGGGGCGGGCCACATGGTGGATCGCGGCGTGTGCCGTGCGGCCCAGGCGCGGCCCGGCCGTGGTGCGGCGCCCGACGACCAGGAGCGCGGCGTCGGCGGCGGCCTTCGGCAGCTGGGTCCCCGGGCGCCCGAAGACCACCCGGGCCACCACCTCGGTCCCGGGGAAGGCACGCCGCCACGGCTCGAGCGCACCGAGCAGCTCGGCCCGGGCGGCCCGCTCCCGGGCGAGGTGGTCGGCCAGGTCGGTGGCGCCCTGCGAGCGGGCGGCGCGCGGCGTCGACCAGGCGTACAGCACGCGCAGCGGCGCGCCGCGGGCGGTGGCGGCCGCGAAGGCGTACTCGACAAGACGCTCGCCCGGGTCGCGGACGTCGAGGCAGAGGACGACCGGCCGGTACGGCGTGGTCCGCGAGGGCGCCCCGGCGGCGTCGGGGACGTGTGCGTCCTCGGGCCGCTCCCCCGCCCGTACGAGCACCACCGGCCGCTCGGCGCGGGCGGCGGCGGACGTGGCGACGGAGCCGGCCAGGAAGCCGGTGAACCCGGCGGGGACCACGGGCCCCGGCGAGCCGAGTACCAGCGCCTCGGCCTCCGTGCTCGCGGCGAGGAGCGCCGGGACCACGGGCCCGCGCGGCTGCTGGGCGTGGATCTCCAGGGCGGGGTGGACGTAGGCCAGGGCGATCGCGGCCCGGTCGAGGACGCCGCGGGCCCGGTCGGCGTCCGGACGGAGCAGGCGGTGCCCGCGCGCCGGGGGCGCCCCCGCGTTCACCAGGCGCAGCGGGACGTCGTGGCGCAGTGCCTCGCGGGCCGCCCAGTCCGCGGCGTCCATGCTGGCGCGGGAGCCGTCGACGCCCACGGTGACCACGCGGGGGACGGCCGGCGGGACGGCGCGCAGGCGGATTCCTGACGGGGAGAGCGTGTGGTTGCGTTTCATGACGTACCCCAGCGGGTGGGTTGTCGGTCGGGTGTGGTCGGCACCGGCCCCGGGCGGCGGCCGTCGTCCCGGGAACCGGTCGGTCAGTAGGGCCACGACCAGTCCGCGACCTCCGGCAGGTCGGTGCCGTGCTCGCGGATCCAGGCGTGGTGACGGGTGCGGACGTCGGCCATGAGCTGGCGCAGGCCCGTGGCGCGCACGGCCAGGCCGGGGACGCGGTCGACGACGTCCATGACGAGCCGGTAGCGGTCGAGGTCGTTGCGGACGACCATGTCGAAGGGCGTGGTGGTGGTCCCGGCCTCCTTGTAGCCGCGGACGTGCAGGTTCGCGTGGCCGGCGCGCCGGTAGGCAAGCCGGTGGATGAGCCACGGGTAGCCGTGGTACGCGAAGACGACCGGCTTGTCGCGGGTGAAGAGCGCGTCGTACTCGAAGTCGGCCATGCCGTGCGGGTGTTCCTCGCGCGGCATCAGACGGGCGATGTCGACGACGTTCACGACGCGCACGGCCAGCTCCGGCAGGTGTTCGCGCAGCAGGGCCGCGGCGGCGAGGACCTCCTGCGTGGGCACGTCGCCCGCGCAGGCGAGGACCACGTCCGGGTCGCGCAGGCCGTCGTCGGTGCCCGCCCACTCCCACACCCCGGCGCCCCGCGCGCAGTGGGCGCGGGCCGCGTCCAGGGTCAGCCAGTCGAAGCAGGGCTGCTTGCCCGCGACGATCACGTTGACGTGGTCGCGGCTGAGCAGGGCGTGTTCGGCGACGGACAGGAGCGTGTTGGCGTCCGGCGGCAGGTAGACGCGGACGACCCCGGGGCTCTTGTTGAGGACGTGGTCGACGAAGCCGGGGTCCTGGTGCGAGAAGCCGTTGTGGTCCTGGCGCCACACGTGCGAGGTCAGCAGGTAGGTGAGGGAGGGGATGGGGGCGCGCCAGGCCAGCTCCCGCGAGGCCTTGAGCCACTTGATGTGCTGGTTGACCATCGAGTCGACGATGTGGACGAACGCCTCGTAGCAGGAGAACAGGCCGTGCCGGCCGGTGAGCAGGTACCCCTCCAGCCAGCCCTGGCACAGGTGCTCGGAGAGGACTTCCATGACCCGGCCGTCGGGGGCGAGGTGCTCGTCGGTGGGCAGGATCGCCTCCTGCCAGGCCTTGCCGCTGGCGGTGAACAGCGCGCCGAGGCGGTTCGACTCGGTCTCGTCGGGCCCGACGACGCGGAAGTCGCGGCGGTCGGCGGTGTCGGCGAGGACCTTGGCGAGCATCCCGCCGAGCACCCGGGTGGGCTCGTGCAGGGCGGTACCGGGCTTGTCCACCGTGACGGCGAAGTCCTCCAGGGGCCGCAGCGGGAGGCCGAGGGTGAGCCGGCCGCCGTTGGTGTGCGGGCTCGCGCCGAGGCGCCGCTCGCCCTCGGGGACGCAGGCGAGGACCTCCGGGGTGGGGCGGCCGTCCGCGTCGAAGAGCTCCTCGGGCCGGTAGGAGCGCAGCCAGGCTTCCAACTGCCGCAGGTGGGCGGGGTTCTCGCGGACTTCGGGCAACGGGACCTGGTGGGAGCGCCAGGTGCCCTCGACGGGCAGCCCGTCGACCTCGGCGGGCCCGGTCCAGCCCTTGGGCGTACGCAGCACGATCACCGGCCACGCCGGGCGGAGGCCGCGCTCACCGGTGGTACGGGCCTCCCGCTGGACGCGGGTGACGCGGTCGACGGCCCGGTCGAGGGCCTTGGCCAGGTCGTGGTGGACGGCGCGCGGGTCGTCGCCGCTGACGTGCAGCGGGTCGTAGCCGTAGCCCCGCAGCAGCGCGTCGAGTTCCTCCTGGGGCAGCCGGGCCAGGACCGTGGGGTTGGCGATCTTGTAGCCGTTGAGGTGCAGGATCGGCAGCACCGCGCCGTCGTGCACCGGGTCGAGGAACTTGTTGGAGTGCCAGGAGGCGGCGAGCGGACCCGTCTCGGCCTCGCCGTCGCCGATGACACAGGCCACCAGCAGGTCCGGGTTGTCGAAGGCGGCACCGTAGGCGTGGGAGAGCGAGTACCCGAGCTCGCCGCCCTCGTGGATGGAGCCGGGCGTCTCGGGCGCGACGTGGCTGGGCACCCCGCCGGGGAAGGAGAACTGGCGGAACAGCCGCTCCATGCCCGCGGCGTCCCGGGTGACGTCGGGGTACGTCTCCGTGTAGCTGCCCTCCAGCCAGGAGTTGGCGAGCACCGCGGGCCCGCCGTGGCCCGGGCCCCATACGCACATGACGTCGCGGTCGTGTTCCCGCACGACCCGGTTGAGGTGGGTGTGGACGAGGTTCAGGCCGGGCGAGGTGCCCCAGTGGCCGAGGAGCCGGGGCTTGATGTGCTGCGGCCGGAGCGGCTCGGTGAGCAGCGGGTTGGCCAGGAGGTAGATCTGACCCGCAGCCAGGTAGTTCGCGGCACGCCAGTGAGCGTCCAGGGCGGAGAGCTGGTCCTTGGCCATGGAAGGCTCCATTCTGTCGGCGCTGTGAGCACTCCGGGAAACGTGCGGGGTGGCCGGGTTCCACGGCACGCGCGCTTCCAACCGGGCGAGCCACCCGCACGGGAGGACTTGCCCGGCACGGGGGGTGTGCCCCACTTGGGGGTGGACCGGTTGGGGGGCCGGGGCGGGGTGGCGGGGGCCTTGTGGTGGGGTGTGGGGCGGGGGCGCCGGGGCCTCGCGGCCAGGGGCCGGGCGAGGGAGCCGAGGCCGGTGGCGTGGGCCCTTGCGGAGGGCTGGACCGCCGCATGCTGGAACAGGGGCACCGGGGCCTCAAGGCCAGGGGCCGGGCGGGGGTGCCTCGGCCGATAACTCGAACCTTTCGAAGGGCTGAGCCGCCTCATACCGGAGCGGGCGCCAGGCCCTCACGGCCAGGCACCGAGCGAGGGCACCGAGACCGGTGGCACGGCCACCTTACGGAAGACCGCGCCACCGCAAGCCGGGCCGGACGGAGCAGCCCCCACCGCAGACGGCAGCCGGACCCGGGCGCCGCACGCCCGCTGCCGCAGCGGCAGCCGGGCCCGCACGCGGCACGCCCCGGCCCCGCCGGTCCCGTCACACCCCCCGGCCGCCCTCCCCGCTCCTCAGCGGTGCGGCACCACCGCCACCGGGCACGCCGCGTGGTGCAGGACCGCGTGGTTCACCGGGCCGAGCTGCATGCCCACGTGGCTCGTGCGGCGCCGGGCGCCGACCACGAGCAGGTCGGCGGTGGCGGCGGCGTCGAGGAGCGCGGCGCGGGCGTCGCCCTCGACGACCCTGCGGCGCACGGCCACGGCCGCGCCGGGAGGCGCCACGCCGTCCAGGACGGTCCGCACCCGCGCCTCCGCCCGCTGCTGGTGGGGGTCCGCGGCGTCGGTGGCCCGCGGCCGGTCCGGCGCCTCGTGGGCGGGGCAGCGCCAGGCGTGCACCAGGTCGACGGCGGCACCGCGCCGCTGTGCGCCGCGCAGGGCGAAGTCCAGCACGGTGCGCGCGCCCGCGGCCTCGTCGACACCGACGGCGACCCGGCGGTGGGCCCCGTCCAGGTTCCGCTCCCCACCGCGCACCACGATCACCGGGCACTCCGCGTGCGCGGCGACGGACAGGCTCACCGAGCCCAGGAGCAGCCCCGCGAGCCGGCCCCGGCCCCGGCTGCCGACGAGCACCGCGTCCGCCGTACGGCTCTCGCGGATCAGCGCGGCGGCCGGGTCCTCGTCGAGCACCTGGCTCGTGACCTTGACGGAGGAGCTGCGGCTGTGGGCGCGCTCGGCCGCGTCCGCGAGTACCCGGTCGGCCTCCGCCCGCACCAGGGCCCGGTTGATGCCGAAGGAGGGCTCCCGCCCCTCGTACCACTCCCAGCTCGACGCGTGCACGACGCGCAGCGGCAGCGCCTGGCGGTCGGCCTCGTCGACCGCCCAGTCCAGCGCCCGCAGGCTGGACTCGGAGCCGTCGACACCCACGATCAACGCTTGCTCCACGGGCCATCGGCCCTCTCGTCCCGTCGCGAACTCCCTCGCGAACTCCCGGCGAGGGCCCGGGGCACAGCTCCGGACGGTCGCCCTTGGACGGTCGCGCCCGGAGCGCCCCCGGGGCCCTCCGCACGACGCTGACAGCGCGACGGCATCCGCGCGAGTGCCGAACAGGCCTGTGCGCGAGGACCGAGTGGCCCCTGTGGCCGGGACACGCCCTCCGCCGCGCCACAACTCCGGTCGTACGCCTCCGTGAACCCAAGGGCCCCAGAGGTCCCACCGCGCTATACCGCGCCCGACGGCAGCCACCACAGCGGCAGCGCGCGGGCGGCCGCGGGCAGCAGGCGCGGCGGCCACGCCGACGTGTGGCTCGACGAGCGCGGCCGGGTGGTGGCGACGTGCCGGACCGCAGTGGGGTGGGCACCCCGGCCGGAACCGCCGTGGGCCCGGCCCCTCGTACGAGGGACAGTACGCATCCGTGCCACCCGTCATGGGCAGCCATGTCGGCGCTCCGCCCCTCCCCCGGGAGGGGGCCCTCGCACGCAGAAAGGGACTTCATGCGCCGACGCCTGACCACGGTCCTCCTCGCAAGCCTGGCCCTGACCGCCCTCACCCTCACCACGGCCACCGCCACCACGGCGGCGGCCCCCGCCCCGCCGAATCCGGGGCCGCTCCTGCCCGCGCCCGAGTCCCTGATCACGGAGGGCATCTCGATCGAGGGCCCGCTCATCAACAACCTCGGACTGCCCCAGCTCATCTGAGGCCGCGCCGCCGCCGGGGCGCCGCGCGCTCCGGGTCCGTACGGCCCGCCGCGACCGGCGGGCCGTGCGCGGCGTCGCCCCCTGTGCCGCCGGGCACGCCGACGGGCGGAGGCGGCGGGCGGAGGCGGCGGGTGTTTCGGCCAAAAACGAACAGTCGTGTTGGAGGCGGCCGTTCCCTGGGGAGCCCCCTTCCCGTCATCATCACCGACGCTTCAGGGGGGCCACGATGCACGGACGCACAGCCCGGCGAAGAGAGCCGGCCCGACGTGGGCACCGGCGGCGGATCGCCGCCCTGACCGTGGCGCTGGCCGCGGCCGTCGGCACGCTGGTGGCCGCGCCCGCGCCCGCCGCCGCGGCGCCGAACTTCGACGGCGACCCGATCCATTACTGGAACGGCGTGCTCCAGCAGGCCATGCGCACCCGGGGCGGCGCCCCCGGCCCGCTGGCCCGCGCCGCCGCGATGCTCAACGGCGCGATGTACGACGCGGAGAGCTCCTACCGGCTGCGCTGGCACAGGATGACCTCGGAGCCCTACCTGGAGGCGTACCGCTACGACGCGATCCTGGAAGGGCCCGCCGAGGAGGAGCGGGTGATCGGGCGCACGGCCTACAAGATCCTGCTCGGCATCTTCAAGGAGCAGAAGCCGTACCTGGACCAGAAGTTCACCGACCGCTTCGGCACCAGGCCCGACGAGTTCGACCTGCTCGACCACACCGTGGTGAACAAGGTGGTGGCGCGGATGGAGAGCGCCCGCGCCGCCGACGGCTTCGACGACCAGCGCAAGTACACCGGGGACAAGGTCCCCGGCGCCTGGCGGCCGACGCACTACGCCGACCTGCCGGACCCGTCCTGCGCGCAGGAGAGCCAGGCAGCCACACCGTACTGGGGCGAGGTGAAGCCCTTCGCGATCCCGACCGGCTCCGAGTACCGGCCGCCCACGCCCGACCTCTACGGCACCTACGACCGGCTCCTGGCCAGTACGGCCTACCGGGACCAGGTCGACAAGGTGCGCCGGGCCGGTGCCGCGAACGCGCCCGAGAGCGAGCGGTCCCGGGACCAGACCGCGGCCGCCTGGTTCTGGGCCAACGACGCCAACGGCACCTACAAGCCCCCGGGGCAGATTCTCCAGCACACCCGCGAGGTGGCCACGGCGCAGAGGCTCACGACGTACCAGAACGCCCGGCTGTTCGCTCTCGTCTCGCTGGCCATGGCGGACGCGTCGATCGCCGAGTGGGACGTGAAGTACCGTACGCCGATCGACCTGTGGCGGCCGGTGTCCGCCATCCGGGACGGCGGTCTCGACCGCGGCTGGAAACCCCTGGCGGGGACGACGCCCTGCTTCCCGGCGTGGGCCTCGGGGCACGCGTCGTTCGCCGGGGCGTGGGCGGGCGTGCTGGAGCAGTACTTCGGCACGGGCGACATCGCCGTCACCCTCACCACCGACGAGCCGAAGTCCCCCGTGAAGTCCCGCTCCTTCACCAGCTTTCGGCAGGCGGCGCGGGAGAACGCCGACAGCCGGATCTACCTCGGCGTCCACTACCCGTGGGACGCCACGGACGGCCTGGCCGTCGGTGACAAGGTCGCCGACTACGTGACGACGAACAAGCTCAAGCCCATCCCCTGACGCGGGCCGGGGCTCCACACGGGTGACGGTGCGCCGGGCGGGGACGCGGCTCCGCACGGGTGACGGCGCGCGCCGGGCCGGGACTCCGCACGGGTGACGGCGCGCGCGACGCGCCGTCACCCCCGCCCTCCCCCTCCGCACGCGAAGGAACACCCCCGGGTACAGCCGGGACTTTCGGCCGAAATGGTGCCGCGCGGGCCGGAGGCCACCGCCCGTCGGCGCAGGTCACACGGTCGTTCTCCGTTGTACCAGCGGCTGCGGAACGGGAGCCGCACCGCGTCCGGCACCGTCCCCGCGGCACGGAGCAGGGTGAGCCGGTTCGCGTGATGCCCGGCGGGACGCCGCATCCAGAAAGCGCCCCTCCGCTTGCGGCGCGCGCGGCGGACTTGCCAGACTCCCCGCCGCCACCAGGTCACGGCACGCGCCCCAGCCGTGCCGTGCCCCGGCGCGTGCCCTCCGGCGGACGGGTCCGCCGTCCGCCCCGAGCCCGCCCATGTGTCAGGAGGGGTACTGTGCCCACACCGTCCCGCATCCTCAGCGCGGCCGTCATGGCCGCCGGCATCCTGGCCACCACCCACCCGGCCGACGCCGCCACGACGCAGGTCACCGAGGTGCACGCGCCCACGGCGCTGGTCCTGTCCGTCGGCAGCGGCGAGCACGCGGCCACCGCCACCGTGCGCCGTGCGGTCACGCTGACCTGCGGGCCGAGGCCGACCGGCACGCATCCCGCGCCGCGGGCCGCCTGTACGGAACTCTCCTCCGTACAGGGCCGGTTCGACGCGCTGGTCGACGAGACGCCCGGCGTGCAGTGCACGATGGAGTGGGACCCGGTCGTCGTCTCGGTCACCGGCGTCCGGGAGGGCAAGCACGTCGCGTGGAGTGCCACCTTCGACAACCCGTGCTGGAAGAACGCCACGCTGGCCGGCTCCGTGCTGCTCACCTTCTGACCCCACCCTCGCGGGTGCCTCGGCCCGGGGCATGCCTCCCCCCGGCTCCGCCTCGGGCCTCGGCGGCTCAGTCGTCCAGGGCCTCGGTGACGTCCCCGAGGTCGACGAACTTGAACCCGGTCGCCTCGCGCCCGCCGTCGGCCGGGGTCTCGTGGCCGTCCTGGACGACGAGGAGGCCGTGCGGGTACTTTCGCCCCAGGGGCGCGTTCAGCGCGGCGGCGCCGTCGCACTCCTCGGAGCCGTCGAGCCGGGCCGAGGCGGCGGTGACGCGGAAGCCGCCCTCGTACTCGTTGTTCTCGCCGGTCTCCCGGTCGTACGCGGCGAAGGTGTCGTCGCCCTGGCTGGAGGCCAGCAGATAGCCGTCCCCGTCGGACTCGGTGAGCAGGGTCAGGCCCTCGACGTCGGCGCTGAGGCGGGTGCCGCCGTAGCCGGGGTCGGCACCGGCGACGCACTCCTCGGTCTCCTCGTCGTAGGTGCCGGGAACGCCGTACTCCCGTACCTTGTCGATCAGTTCGGGGCGCCCGGTGAGGTCGGCGCGCAGCCGCCAGATGCCGACGTCCTCCTGTCCCGCGTAGAGCGTGCCGTCGGCGGGGTCGACGACCATGCCCTCGACCTGCGGCAGTTCGCCGGGCTCGGCGCAGGGCGTCCAGGAGGTGCCGTTCGGCAGCCGGAAGGACGACGGCAGGTCCAGGGTGCGCACGGTGCGGTACCCGACCGTGCCGCGCGGGGTGGCGGTCAGCTCCAGGAGCGCCACCGCGGTGCGCTCGCGGCGGCTGACCAGGGCGTAGGAGCGGCCGGTCGCCTTGTCCGTCCAGGTGGCGAGCCCGTAGGCGGTGCGCTGCTCGTTCACCTCCTCCTCACTCGCCGAGAAGACGGCGGGGGCGGCCGGGTCGGTGACGTCGGCGAGCGGCCCGCCGGGGCGGTCCCGGTCGACGCGGTAGACCCGGAGGCGGTCGTTGCCCCGGTCGGTGGTGACGGCGAGGTCGGCCCGGCCCGTGGAGAGCCGCACGCCCTGGAGGAGGTCGACGTTGTTGAACCGGCCGGGGGCGTCGTCGGGCCCGGTGGCGGGCGGCGCGGGCACCGCCTGCACCTGGCGGGCGTCGAGGTCGTAGACGCGCAGCCCGCCCTCCTTCGCCGTGGCGATCACCAGGCTGCGGCCCGGGTCGGCGGCGTTGCGCCAGATCGCCGGGTCGTCCGCGTCGGCGTTCCCGCCCGCCTCGTCGTCGTACAGCGTCGGGGTCTCGGCCCGGGGCGTGACCTCCGGCAGCGCGTCGGCGCCGGTCCGCGCCTGGGCCGGTCCGGTCACGGCGACGGCCACCAGGGCGGCACCGAGGGCGAGGGCCACGGTTCGGGGGGTGTGGTGTCTGACCACGAAAGGTCTCCTCGTCGAAGGGGGTACGGGGTGTAGCGGGGTGGTGCGAACGGCGAGTCTGCGAGCGGACCGTGACGAGTTGTCAGGCGGTAACGTGACGCCCCGGCATCCGCGCCGTGAACAGGGACCTCCCGCGCGAGGCCGAGACCGGCCCCGTGGGGTACGCCGCCCTCGGCCGGGCCGGGCACCGCCCTCAGCCGATCCGCGGCGGACACGGCCGCACCGGGCGGAACCGACCGGACCGGGCGGACACGGCCGCTCACGGCAGGGTCCAGACGGCCACTCGACCGGAGTCGCACGGATGCCGGACGCCGGATGCGACAGGGCCGTCGGGAGGTCGTTCCGGTGCCGTCCGGCCCTGCGGTGACGCGGGTGCGGGGCCGGTGTTCCCCGATGTCGGGGCCGTTCGGCCCCTCTTCGCCCGGCGGCGCGGAACCGCGCCGGAACGCCGCCCGGTGCCTGCTACACAGAAGGGGCCGCCGGATGCGACGCGGCGGTCCCTCTCCCCTCTTCCCTGCCTGGGAGGCTCCATGCTGTCCGCAGAGTCCGCCACGGTGGTCCGCGCCACCCTGCCCGCCGTGGCCGGCGCGCTCGACGAGATCACGACGCGTTTCTACGGCGCGATGTTCCGCGACCGGCCGGAACTGCTCGACGGGATGTTCAACCGCGGCAACCAGGCCAGCGGGGCGCAGCGCCGTGCGCTTGCGGGGTCGGTCGCCGGGTTCGCGAGCGCGCTGCTCGCGCACCCGGACACGCGCCCGGACACGCTGCTCGACCGGATCGCGCACAAGCACGCCGCGGTCGGTGTCACCGACGACCAGTACACGATCGTGCACAAGTACCTGTTCGGCGCGTTGGCCGAGGTACTCGGCGACGCCGTCACCCCGGACGTGGCGGCCGCCTGGGACGAGGTGTACTGGCTGATGGCCGGCGCCCTGATCAGCCGCGAGGCCCGCCTGTACCAGGACGCGGGCGTCGAGCCGGGCCGGATCTGGCGGCGGTGGACGGTCGTCGAGCGCCGCGCCGAGACCCCGGACGTGGTGTCCTTCGTCCTGCGCCCGGCCGACGGCCTGCCGGCGCCGCGGGCGCGGGCGGGCCAGTACGTGAGCGTCCGCGTACGGATGGCCGACGGGGTGCGCCAGCTCCGCCAGTACAGCCTGTCCTCCGACCCGGGCGGCGAGCTGCGGCGGATCACGGTCAAGCGGGTCGCGGGCACGGTCGGCACCCCGGAGGGCGAGGTCTCCGCCCTGCTGCACGACCAGGTGCGCGCAGGGGACGAACTGACGCTGTCCCCTCCCTTCGGGGACGTCTTCCTCGACGACGCGGCCGACCCGGCCGACGCCGCCACTCCGGTCGTCCTGGTCTCCGCGGGCATCGGCGGCACGCCCATGGTGGGCATCCTGGCCCGTCTCGCCGCCCTCAGCTCGCCCCGCACGGTGCTGGTCCTGCACGCCGACCGCTCCCCCGCCGCGCACGCCCTGCGCGCCGAGACACGCGAGCTGGTCGCCCAACTGCCGCACGGTCGGGCGGTGTTCTGGTACGAGGGCTCCTGCCCGGAGGAAGCCGACGCCCGCGAGGGCCTGATGAGCCTCGACGGTATCGAACTGCCTGAGGGCGCCACGGTGTTCCTGTGCGGCCCCCTGCCGTTCATGCGGGGCGTCCGCGCGGAGCTGCTGCGCGCCGGGGTTCCGGCACGGCGCATCCGCTACGAGGTCTTCGGCCCCGACCTGTGGCTGCCCGACACCACGGCCTGACCCGCCCCCGGAGGGCCCGCGCGAGGACCGCGGTGGAGCGGGAGGCTGGGCGGCCGCCACGGCCGCCACGGCCGCCACGAGCGCCACGCCCGCCTCCCGCTGACGCGCACGGGCACAGGGCCGGTCGGCCCGGGCCGTGCCCCGGTCGGCCCTGTCACCCCGGCCGCCGCGCGACGACGCTGGAAGCGAAGCCGAACGCGCTTCGACGTGGTGGGACGCCCAGGACGGCACGCCGGGCCGCCTGCGCCTTTCCCGCCCGATCAGGAGGTGGACATGATGCCCCGTACCGTCGTGGCCGGTTTCGACGGCTCGGCCGAGAGCCGGGCGGCCGCCGAGTGGGCCGCCCGCGAGGCGCGGCTCCTCGGCGCGGAGCTGCGGCTGGTCGGCGTCCGGGAGCCCGTCCCCCTGCCGTACGCGGCTCTCGCCGAGGGCAGGCAGTACGAGACGGACCAGGTGGCCCGTGAAGCCGCGGCCGGCCTGAGGCTGCGTCACCCCGGCCTGACCGTCGACGTAGTGCGGCTCAACGGGCTGCCCAGTGAGCTCCTGGCGGCGGCGGTGGACGACGCCGGGCTACTCGTGCTGGGGTCCCGGGGACTGAGCGGCTTCGGCGGCTTCCTGGTGGGGTCCGTGGGGCAGGCCGTGGCGGCCAGGACCCGGCGCCCGGTCGTGCTCGTCCGGGCCGGGGAGCAGGCCGTGGACGAGCACGCCCACGATCCGTCGGGGATTCCGTCGGCCGCGGCGCCCTACCGGCCCGTGGTCCTCGGGCTCGACACCGAGAGCCCCGACGCGGAGCTGCTGGCGTTCGCCTTCGAGGCCGCGGCGCGCCGCGACACCGCCCTGCGCGTCCTGCACTCCTGGCCGCCGCCTCCCTACTTCGCCTACGGGCTCCCCGAGGACCCGGAGCTGGACGCGCGGCTCGCCGTGGACGACGCGGCGGCGCTGAGCGAGGTCATCGGCCCCTGGCGGCGGAAGTTCCCGTCCGTCGAGGTGCGGGAGGAGTCCCGCCCCGGCAAACCCGCAGCGCACTTGACCAACGCCTCCGCAGACGCCTCGCTCGTGGTGGTGGGGCGCCGCGTCCGCAGCTCGCCGATCGGCGGCCGCATCGGGCCCGTCACGCACGCGGTGCTGCACCACGCTGCTGCCCCGGTCGCCGTCGTCCCGCACGACTGACACCACGGCTGACCCCGCGAATGGCCCCGCGAATGGCCTCACGACTGGCCCCAGGACGGAGAGGGCGACGAGGAGATGCGGCACATGGAGTTGCCCGTGGTCGTCGGCGTCGACGGCTCGGAGCCGAGCCTGCGGGCCGTGGACTGGGCCGTGGACGAGGCGGCCCTGCACGGCGTGCCGCTGCGGCTGGTGTACGCCTCGTTGCGGGAGCGCTACGAAGGGCCCGCCCTGGCACAGACGCCGGGCAAGCCCGCCTAGCGCGAGCGGGCCGACGCGGTCGTCGTCTCCGCCGCCGCGCGGGCGGAACGCCCCAACCCGGACGTGAAGACCTCCGCCGAAGCGGTACGCGCCGACGCCGTGGGCGCCCTGCTGCGCGAGGGCCGCAACGCCTCCATGGTGGTCGTCGCGTCCCGGGGCCGCGGCGGCCTCACCGAGCTGCTCCTGGGTTCGATGAGCCTGGGGGTCGCCGCCCGGGCCGCCTGCCCCGTCATCGTGCTGCGCGACGGCCGCGCCCCGGGCGCCAGGACCCGGGCCGAGCAGCGGATCGTGCTGGGGGTGGGCGACACGACGGGCGAGGCGGCCGTGCGCTTCGCGTTCCAGGAGGCGGCCGACCGCTACGCCTGTCTGCACGCGGTACACGCCTGGCGGTGTCCCGCGCCCGGCACGCCGCCCGCGCCCCTCACGGCCGCTGGCCCGGTGGGCGACCACGCACGGCACGCCGCTGACCGCGTACCGGTGTGCGGCCAGGGAACGCCCGCCGCGGACCGCGTACCGCCCGCCCCGGACCGCGTGCCCCACGCCCCGGACCGCGTACCGACGTGCGATCACGAGCAGCAGGCCTCCGACCGCCTGGAGGAAGAGCCCTGCGGGATGCCGCGCGCGAGCACCCCTCCGTACGGGTACGCCGACGCCCCGTCGAGGGCGGCGCCCGCACGGTGCTGCTGCGGGCCGCGGCCGCCGCCGACCTGCTGGTGGTGGGCGCGCGTCGCCGCCGGGGGCACCGCGGTCTCCAGCTCGGCCGGGTCGCGCACGCGGTGCTGCACCACTCCGCCTGCCCGGTCGCGGTCGTCCCGCAGCGGGAGTGAGGCCGGTGCCCGGCTCCGCGGACCAGGGCGAACGTCCGTACCGCCCGCCCCTGCGGCCGTGCCCCGCCGAGACGGGCGGGGGCCCACTGCGTGCCGGGCCGCCTCGCGGACCCGTGCCGGGCCACGTCGCGGACCATGCCGCGCCGGGACAGGAGACCGATTTCGGCCGAACAGCGTGTTTTCTGCTGCTGCGGGCACGCGTGCGGTGTAACGCTGGAAGTCCACCGGGGTGGGCCGCCACTCCCGGCGGGCTTGGGACAGGCACGAGCCGAGCCACCCGGGGGTGGGAATGCGCCGCGCACAGCCGCACGGTGTGCCTCCCGTGCCCGGCGGGGCCCCCGTGCCCGGCGGGACCTCCCGTGCCCGGCGGGACCTCCCCGCCGCGCCCGGCGCACTGCCGCCCCCGACGGCACGCGGCGCCCCGCCGCCTCCCTGCCCCCGGCTCGCTCCCCGACCGCTCAGCGCCTGCCCTCTCCCCATCCGACGACGTTCACGAGGTCCCTCATGTCTCACGCGAAGCCAGAGCACCAGGGCAGCGGCACCGGCGCCACCACCGGCGGCACGGCGCTGACCGATGACGAGGTGCGGGTGCTGGACGCCCACTGGCGGGCCGCCAACTACCTGGCCGTCGGGCAGATCTACTTGATGGCCAACCCCCTGCTCACCGAGCCGCTGCGGCCCGAGCACGTCAAGCCGCGGCTGCTCGGGCACTGGGGCACCTCCCCCGGCCTCAACCTGGTCCACACCCACCTCAACCGCCTGATCAAGGAACGCGGCCAGGACGCCCTGTGCGTCTGGGGCCCCGGCCACGGCGGCCCCGCGGTGCTCGCCAACTCCTGGCTGGAGGGCAGCTACACGGAGACGTACCCCGACGTCACCCGGGACGCCGCGGGCATGGAGCGGCTGTTCCGGCAGTTCTCCTTCCCCGGCGGGGTGCCCAGCCACGTCGCCCCGGAGACGCCGGGCTCCATCCATGAGGGCGGCGAGCTGGGGTACTCGCTCGCGCACGCCTACGGTGCCGCCTTCGACAACCCGGACCTGCTGGTGGCCTGCGTCATCGGCGACGGCGAGGCCGAGACGGGTCCGCTCGCCGCCTCCTGGCACTCCAACAAGTTCCTCGACCCGGTGCACGACGGCGCGGTGCTGCCGATCCTGCACCTCAACGGCTACAAGATCGCCAACCCCACGGTCCTGGCCCGGCTGCCCCAGGAGGAACTCGACGCGCTACTGCGGGGATACGGCCACGACCCGCTGCACGTCAGCGGCGACGACCCGGCCCAGGTGCACCGGGACATGGCCCGGGCGATGGACACGGCCCTGGACCGGATCAGCGGGATCCAGCGCGCCGCCCGTGAAGGCGGCGGCGCCGAACGGGCGCGCTGGCCCGTCATCGTGCTGCGTACGCCCAAGGGCTGGACCGGGCCCGCCGAGGTCGACGGGCTGCCCGTCGAGGGCACCTGGCGCTCCCACCAGGTCCCGCTGGGGGACGTCCGCGGCAACGCGGACCACCTGCGGCAACTGGAGGGGTGGCTGCGCTCGTACCGGCCCGAGGAGCTCTTCGACGAGCGCGGCCGGCCGCGGGAGCGGGTCCTCGCCTGCGTCCCCGAGGGCACGCGGCGCCTCGGCGCGACCCCGCACGCCAACGGCGGCCTGCTGCTGCGCGATCTGCCCGTGCCGCCGCTGGAGCGGTACGCGGTCGCCGTCGACAAGCCCGGCGCGACGCTGCACGAGCCCACCCGGGTCCTCGGCGACCTGCTGGAATCCGTGATGGCGGCGACCGCCGAGCGCCGCGACTTCCGTCTCGTCGGCCCCGACGAGACGGCCTCCAACCGCCTCCAGGCGGTCTACGGAGCCAGTGGCAAGGCCTGGCAGGCGCAGACGCTGGACGTCGACGAGCACCTGGACCGGCACGGCCGGGTGATGGAGATCCTCTCCGAGCACACCTGCCAGGGCTGGCTGGAGGGGTACCTGCTCACCGGCCGGCACGGCCTGTTCTCCTGCTACGAGGCGTTCGTCCACATCGTCGACTCGATGGTCAACCAGCACATCAAGTGGCTGCGCGTCACCCGCCGCCTGCCGTGGCGGGCGCCCATCGCCTCGCTCAACTACCTGCTCACGTCGCACGTGTGGCGCCAGGACCACAACGGCTTCTCGCACCAGGACCCCGGCTTCGTCGACCACGTCCTCAACAAGAGCCCCGAGGTCGTCCGCGTCTATCTGCCGCCGGACGCCAACACCCTGCTGTCCGTGGCCGACCACGCCCTGCGCAGCCGGGACTACGTGAACGTGATCGTCGCGGGCAAGCAGCCCTGTTTCGACTGGCTGACCCTGGACGAGGCCCGGGCCCACTGCGCCCGCGGCGCGGGCATCTGGTCGTGGGCCGGCACCGAGGACAGCGCGCGCGAGCCGGACGTGGTGCTCGCCGCGGCGGGCGACGTGCCCACCCAGGAGGTGCTGGCCGCGGCGCAGCTGCTCCGCCACCACCTGCCCGAGCTGGCCGTGCGGGTCGTCAACGTCGTGGACCTGGCCCGGCTGCTGCCCGCCGATGAGCACCCGCACGGCATGCCCGCCGCGCAGTACGACGCCCTGTTCACGCGGGACAAGCCGGTCGTCTTCGCGTACCACGGCTACCCGTGGCTCATCCACCGGCTCGCCTACCGGCGCGTCGGCCACGCGAACCTGCACGTCCGCGGCTACAAGGAGATCGGCACCACCACGACGCCCTTCGACATGGTGGTCCGCAACGACCTCGACCGCTACCGGCTGGTGATGGACGTCATCGACCGGGTGCCGGGCCTCGCCGTCCGCGCCGCCGACGTACGGCAGCTCATGGAGGACACCCGGCTGCGCCACCACGCCTGGATCCGCGAGCACGGCACCGACCTGCCCGAGGTCGCGGACTGGACCTGGACCGCCTGACGCGCCCCGGACCGCACGGGAACGCCCCGCCCCGGGTGCGGGCCCGGGGCCCGGCGGCCGCCCCTGACCACCGGCCCCGGGCCGGGCCGCACCGCGCACATCGGAGGACCGACCATGCCCGACGGTACCGACCCGGCCGTCTTCCCCGACCACGCCGACTGGACCTGGACCTACGAGGGCTACGAACCGGCGCGCGAACGGCTGCGGGAGTCGCTGTGCACCCTCGGCAACGGCTACTTCGCCACCCGCGGCGCCGCCCCCGAGTGCGCCGCGGACTCCGTGCACTACCCCGGCACGTACGCGGCCGGCTGCTACAACCGGCTGACGTCCGACGTGGCCGGGCTGAGGATCGAGAACGAGGACATGGTCAACCTGCCCAACTGGCTGCCGCTGCGCTTCCGCACCGGCTCGGGCGCGTGGCTGTCCCCGGACACCCACAAGCTCCTCGAACACCGCCAGAGCCTCGATCTGCGCTCCGGCACCCTCACCCGTACCCTGCGCTACGAGGACGACGACGGCCTCCGGCTGGCCGTGCGGCAAGTGCGCCTGGTCCACATGGGGGACCCGCACCTGGCGGTGCTGCGCACCGAGTTCACCGCGGAGGGCTGGACCGGGGACCTGGACGTCGAGTCGGCGCTCGACGGGGCCGTCACCAACCGCGGCGTCGAGCGCTACCGGCGGCTGGCCGCGCGCCACCTCACCCACGCCCACGCCGGGGCCTGTGAGGACGGCACCACGGTGTGGCTGCGCTGCCGCACCACGACCTCCGACATCCGCGTGGGCCTCGCCGCCCGCACCAGGGCCGACGCCCCGGCGCCGGTTACCGTCCGGCACGACGACGGGCGGGCCGTGCACCTGCTGCGGCTCTCCCTCACCGACGGGCGGCCCGTGACCGTCGACAAGACCGTCGCCCTGCACACCTCCCGCGACCCCGCGATCAGCGACCCGCTGCACGCCGCCGTCGACCGGGTGCGCCGCGCGCCGGACTTCGCCGCCCTGCTGGCCTCGCACCGCACCGCCTGGAGCCAGTTGTGGCGCAACGCCGAGCTGGACGTCCCCGGCAGCGCCGGTCCGGTCCTGCGCCTGCACCTCTTCCACGTGCTGCAGACCCTGTCCCCGCACACCGCCGACCTGGACGTCGGCGTCCCGGCCCGCGGACTGCACGGCGAGGCCTACCGCGGCCACGTCTTCTGGGACGAGCTGTTCGTCCTGCCCTACCTGAACCTGCACTTTCCGGAGGTTTCCCGCGCCCTGCTCACCTACCGCCACCGCCGCCTGGAGCGGGCCTGCTCCGCCGCCCGGGACGCGGGGCACAGCGGCGCCATGTACCCGTGGCAGAGCGGCAGCGACGGCCGCGAGGAGACGCAGCGGCTGCACCTCAACCCGCGCTCGGGGCGCTGGCTGCCCGACCACTCCCGCCTCCAGCACCACGTCGGCTCGGCCGTCGCGTACAACGTGTGGCAGTACTGCGAGGCCACCGGCGACACCGAGTTCCTGCACACCAAGGGCGCCGAGATGCTGGCGCAGATCGCCCGCTTCTGGGCCGGGCTCGCCACGTACGACGGGACGCTCGGCCGCTACCGGATTCGCGGGGTGGTCGGCCCCGACGAGTACCACGAGGCCTACCCGGCGTCCCCGCGCCCGGGCCTCGACGACAACGCGTACACCAACTCACCGCCGCCTGGGTGCTGGCCCGCGCCCTCGACCTGCTCCGCGCCCTGCCGGTACCGCGCCGCCGGGACCTGTACGAGCGGATCGCCCTCGACCCCGACGAACTCGACGCCTGGGAGGACGTCTCGCGGAAGCTGCACGTGCCGTTCCACGACAGGGTCATCAGCCAGTTCCAGGGGTACGGCGAGCTGGCCGAGCTCGACTGGGCGGGCTACCGGTCCCGGTACGGCGACATCCGGCGCCTGGACCGCATCCTGGAGGCCGAGGGCGACAGCGTCAACAACTACCAGGCGTCCAAGCAGGCCGACGTCCTGATGCTCGGCTACCTCTTCCCGCCCGCCGAACTGCGGGGCCTCTTCGCCCGCCTCGGGTACGGACTCGACGACGCCACCTGGCAGCGCACCGTCGACCACTACCTGGCCCGCACCAGCCACGGCTCCACCCTCAGCAGCCTCGTCCACGGCTGGATCCTGGCCCGTGCCCGTCGCGCGGACGCCTGGGCGTTCGTCCAGGAGGCACTGGCCGGGGACATCGCCGACGTCCAGGGCGGCACCACCGGCGAGGGCATCCACCTGGGCGCCATGGCGGGCACCCTCGACCTGGTCCAGCGCGGCCTGACCGGCCTGGAGACCCGCGACGGAACCCTGCGCCTCGACCCCGTCCCGCTGCCGGAGCTGTCCGAGTACGGCTTCGCGGTCCGCTACCGGGGCCACTGGGGTGTCCGGCTGCGGCTGGGCGCGGGACGGCTGAGCGTCACCGTGCCGGACTCCGACCAGGGCCCGATCGACATCGCACTCACGGACCGGACGGTGCCGGTGGAGCCCGGGGAGTCCTGCACGCTCGTCCTCACCGACCAGGACGGAACGCGCACGACGACGCCCTGAGGCGGCTGCCCCCCGCCGCTGGCGGATGCGGCGGTGGCGGCCGTGGTCGCGGGGTTCACCGGCGCCGACGCCCCGCGCGGCGTTTCGGCCACCCATCGGATCGGCGCGGGCCGTCCGCCGTACGGGTCGGTGCATCCGGCAGTCGCTGCCGCCCCGTATCCGTGCGGGACCTGCTTCGTCCGAAACACGTGTGTTCGAACGACTGCGGCTCGTCGTTGAGTGCGGCATCACCGAGAAGTGCGGCCACGAGGGCCGAACCCCGCTCAGGAGGTGCGCAGTTGACGACGCCCGACCCCTCACGCGCGAGCACCGCCCCACCGCCCCCACCCCCACCGGCCGATCTGCGGTTCGAAGCCAAGGACGCGGCCAACCGGCTGGCGGGGATCACCGCCCGTACGGTCGTGCGCCGGCTGCCCGCGGCCGTGTGGTGGACGCTGAAGATGGCCTGGCGCGTGGACCGCCGGGCCGTGCTCCTGCTGGGCGTGTGCCAACTGGTCGCCGGCGCCTCCCAGGCCGTGCTCCTTGCCGCCACCGCCCGCGCCATGCGGCCCCTGCTGGGCGGGGCGGACGCCGCCTCCCGTATCGAGGCCGCGCTCCCGGCGCTGGCGGTGGTCGTCGGCGCCGCCGCCGTGGCCAGGGTGTTCACCGTGCTGGGCTCCTACGCCTCGGGGCGGGTCACGCCGCTGCTGGTCTCCCAGGCCGACACCCGTTTCGTGGAGACGGTGTGCCGGGCGGAGATGACGGCGATGGAGGAGCCGGGTTTCCACGACGAGAAGACGGCGGCGAAAGCCGGTGTGCAGCGCACCGCGAACCTCGTCACCGACGTGCAGCGATGCATGTCCGCGCTCCTGCAGATGACCGGCGCCATGGGCGCGCTCACGATGCTGCACCCGGTCCTGCTGCCGCTGGTCGCGCTGGCCATCGTCCCGGCCGGGGTCGGCGAGATCCTCTCCGCGCGCATCAGCTACCAGACGCACTACCTGAACCTCGCCGACGAGAACGTACGGCACATGGTGCGCTGGTGGGCGACCGTGCCCAAGCACGCCGCCGAGGTCCGCGCGAACGGCATGACCGACTACGTGCGGTTCTGGTACGCCTCCATCTCCCGGCGCATGGACGCCCGCACCATCGCCGCCGCCCCTCGCAAGGCGCGCGCCGTGCTGGCGGCCGCGGCGGTCGGCGGTGTGTTCCAGGTCCTCATCTGGAGCGCCCTGGCCTACCTCGCCACGCACGGCCACCTGGGCCTGGCCGTCGCCGCCACCGCCATCGTCGGGCTGAAGTCCGTGCTCGCCTCGCTGGGCACCGCGGTGACCTACGCGGCCAACATCCTGAACACCGGCATGTACCTCGACGACCTCCGCACCTTCCTGCGACGCGCCGAACGCGCGGCGCGGCAGCGCGGCACCCGCACGCCGCAGGCCCCGGCGACGGTGCGCGTGGACGGCGTGTCCTACACGTACCCGGCCAAGGACCGGCCCGCCCTGGACGGGCTGTCCCTCACCCTGGAGCGGGGCGAGGTCGTCGCGGTCGTCGGGGCGAACGGAGCGGGCAAGTCCACCCTGATGAACCTGATCACCGCGGTCACCCTCCCGGACAAGGGCCGTGTCCTGTGGGACGGCGTCGACACCCGCGACCTCGACGCGGACGCCGCGTGGTGCCACACGGGCGTCGTCACGCAGGACTTCGCCAAGTGGCCGCTGCGGGCGCGCGAGAACGTCACCCAGGGCCAGCCCCGCACCCACCACGACGGCCCGGTGTGGGAAGCCGTCGACCAGGTCGGCCTGCGCGAGGCGATCGAGGACCTGCCGCACGGCCTCGACACCCTCCTGGCCCGCGAGTGGTTCGGCGGGGCCGAACTCTCCGGCGGCCAGTGGCAGCGCTTCGCCTGCGCGCGAGCCCTGTACCGCAAGCCGGCCGTACTGATCCTCGACGAGCCGACCAGCCAGCTCGACGCCCGCGGGGAACACCAGATCTTCACCGCCCTCAAGGCCATGAGCCACGACCGGATCACCGTGATCGTCACCCACCGCCTGGACAACACCCGCCTCGCCGACCGCGTCCTGGTCCTCGACCACGGCCGCATCGCCGAGCACGGCACCTTCGACACCCTGCGCGACACCCCGGGATCGCTCTTCGCCGAGATGTACGCCCTGTCGCAGGACCGGTAGCCGGCGGCCGAACCAGGCCGGTCGAACGGCGCACGGCCGTGCAGCACCTGCGCACCGGCGAGTGACCAGGCCCCAGCCGCCATTCTTGAGCGAGCGATCCAGATACGCTAGGGTGAAATCATGGCAAGGACCCGGGAGTTCGACACCGAGGCGGCGGTGAGCCGCGCCATGGAGCTGTTCTGGGCGCGTGGCTACGAGGCGACCTCGGTGCGCGACCTGACCCGGCACCTCGGGATCGGGCAGGGATCCTTGTACGCCGCGTTCGGCGGCAAGGACGGCCTGTACCGAGCCGCGCTGGAGCACTACCGCACCACCATCGCGGCAGCCGCCCTGCGCGACCTGGAGGAGGAGGCGGACGCCCGCGCGGCGATCCGCACGCTCTTGACGGAGCGGATCCGCATCGCCGCCGGTGGCGGCGGCCGGGGCTGCCTGGCCGTCAACGCCGTCTGCGAACGGCTGCCGCCGGACACGGCGACCCGGCGCACCGTGCAGGACATGCAGGACGCGAGCCGGGAGGCGCTGGCCGAGGTGCTGCGGGCGGCGAGGGAGCGGGGCGAGATCGCCGAGCGGCACGACCCGCACGCGCTCGCCGCCTTCCTCGTCACCTTCCTCAACGGCTTGCTGGTCTCCTCGAAGATCACCCCGGACCCACGGGCCCTCGAACCCCTCATCGACGTCGCGCTGACCACTCTCGACTGACGGTCCTCGCGACCCCCGTCGGACGTTCGGTTCCCATGCCCTCATTCTGGAACGTACGCTCAAGAAAGTGGATGTCCCATGATGTACGACCATGACGGAGCGCCCCTGCGCACCGGCCGAGCCGCGGTCAACGGCACGAGCCTGCACTACCGGACGGCCGGGTCCGGCCCGGCGGTCGTGCTGCTGCACGGCATACCGAAGACCGGCTACCACTGGCGCCACCTGGTCCCGGAGCTGGCGCCCCACCACACCGTCGTCGTACCCGACCTGCGCGGCCTCGGCGACTCCGCCCGCCCCGCGGACGGCTACGACTCCGCGACGATGAGCGACGACATCGCCGAGCTGATGGCCCGCCTCGGACACGAGACCTACGCCGTGGCCGGCGAGGACTGGGGCGCGGTGATCGGCTACCAGCTCGCCGCCCGCCACCGCGACCACGTCACCTCCCTCGTCTTCGCCGAGGCCCTCCTCCCCGGCTTCGGCTTCGAGGACCACACCGCCCTCACCCCCGAGAACGTCTCCGGCATGCACCTGTGGCACCTGGGCTTCTACTTCCAGCCCGACATACCCGAGATGCTGATCTCCGGGCACGAGCGCGAACTGATCACCTACATGATCAAGAACGAGCGCAGCCACCCCGACACCGCCACCCCCGACGCCGTCGAGGAGTACGTGCGCTGCTACTCCCTGCCCGGCGGCATCCGCGCCATGCTCGCCGTCTACCGGGCGATGCTCACCGACGCCGAGCAGAACCGGGAGGCCGCCCGGAAGAAGCTCGACATCCCCGTCCTGGCGCTCGGCGGCTCCGCCTTCATCGGCGAGCGCACCGCGGAGCAGGCACGGTTCGTGGCCCACGACGTCACCGGACGCGTCTTCGACGCGGGCCACGACCTCGCGGAGGAAGTACCTGCCGAGATGGCCGCCGCCGTCCTGCCGTTCCTGGCCGCGCACCGGTAGCCGCCGACCCTCCGGCCAGGTCCTCGCGGAGTGCGCGGCACCGCCGGTGCTCCTCAGCCACGCGTGAGGCCCCCTCGCTCAGCACTTCCGGGCGTCGGTGTGCAGGGCCAGCGCGGTGTCCGGTGCGACGGCGGCCCGGAAGCGGCCCGAGCCGTCCACGGTGACGCTCCTGCCGCTCTGGACGTCGCAGTAGGTGCCCGGGGCCAGGGACGTCTGGAAGGTCCGGTCGACGGTGGAGCCCTCGTGGTTGATCACCACGTACGCCTTGCTGCCGCGGCCGAACGCGATGGCGTCGTTGCCGTTGTCCCACCAGTGGGTGACGCCGGTGCCGCGCGCGGTGTTGCGGAACTTGACCATGCTCCTGATCTCGGGCCAGGCGTGCTGGCACTTCCAGCCGCCGCTGTAGCAGGCCCGCACGTGGCCGCCGTCGGGCGAACCGGCGTCGGGGTTGCTGAACTCGTAGCCGGAGTGCACGTCCGGGGAGCCGTAGGGCCAGGCCAGCATGAAGACGTGGGCGAGGGTGTACGTCGCGCCGTCCTTGTAGCTGAGGGTCTGGCCGTGGCGCTCGGTGTCGTGGTTGGTGACGAAGACGGAGGACGTGGAGCCCGGCAGGTAGCCCCAGCCCTCGCCGTAGTTCTTGAGGTAGGCGAGCTTCTCGTCGTTGAGGACACGCTTGAGGTCCCAGGCGTAGCGGAACTCCTGGACGTCGCCGGTGGCGGTGTACTCGCTCGGCGAGACCGCCTCGTGCGCGCCGTACAGCGTCTCCTGCTTCCAGTAGACGTCCGGCTTCGTCAGCCGGGACTTGATGTTCTTGAGGTCGTCGACGGGCATGTGCTTGGCCGCGTCGACGCGGAAGCCGTCGACGCCGAGGGACAGCAGGTCGTTGAGGTAGGCAGCGATCCTGCCGCGGACGTACTCCTCGCCGGTGTCCAGGTCGGCCAGGCCGCCCAGTTCGCAGTGCTGGACGTTCCACCGGTCCTGGTAGGTGCTGATGGGCGCCTGGCAGTCGTTCATGTCGGCGGCCGAGTACGTGCCGGGGTAGTCGTACTTGGTGAAGCGCGAGCCCGCGGAACCGGTGCCGGAGGCGTTCGTCATGTGGTTGATCACCGCGTCGGTGACCACCTTGACGCCCGCGGAGTGGCAGGCCTCGACCATGTTCCGGAACGCGGCGCGGTCACCGAGCCGGGTGCCGATCCGGTAGCTGACGGGCTGGTACGCGGCCCACCACGCCTCGCCCTGGAGGCGCTCCTGGGGCGGCGACACCTGGACGGCGCCGTACCCGTCCGGGCCGAGCCGGTCCCTGCACGCCCTGGCCACCGACTCGTACTTCCACTCGAAGAGCACGGCGGTGACGTCCTTGCCGCCGGGCGGGGCGGCCTGCGCCTGCGGGGCGCCCGCGACGAGGCTGCCGGCGGCTCCGGCGGCGAGGGCGACGACGGTGGCGAGCAGTCTGTGGACTCGGTTCTTCCGGGCAGCCATGAGGGGTCTCCTGCGTCAGTGGGGGGATGGCTGGTTGGCCTTGTCCGGCAACGCGCCGTGCCCGTCAGGCCGTTGAAGGTTGTTGCAGCAACATTTCAACGCCGATTTCGGTCGAGACCGTACGACCCCTCGGAACGGCGGTCAACCCTTCCGGCACGGGCAGGTGTTGCTCCGCGATGTCCTGGATTTCATCCACCGCAAAACCTTTCGCAAGACATTGCGACGGTGTTACGTTCCCTTACGACTCCGGTCCGAGCGGCCGGGGGCCCGGGCAACGGGCCCCACGCGCCCGGCCGTTCGGACCGGGACCACGGAACGAGGGCCCGGGGCCACATCGTTTCCCCGCTGCCCCGACCGGGCCGGCGCCGGGCCCTCCTCCCTCCGCGGCCGTCGAGGCCCCGCGCTGCGATAAGTTGCCCGCCATGACCGGACTCGGACCCGTCGACTGGCCGCCCGACCCGATACGGACCGAACGGCTCGTGCTGCGCGAGGCAGAGGCCCGGGACCGTGCGGCGTTCATCGAGCTGTTCGCCTCGCCGGAGGTGCGCGCGTACCTCGGTGGCCCCCGGCCGCGCGAGGAACTCGAGAGCGCGGTGCCCGAAGTGCCCGGGCGGCGCCCTGGTCTTTTCGTGATCGAACTCGACGGGGCGATGATCGGCACGGTCACGCTCGACCGGCGCGACGCGGAGCGGCCGGGACACCTCCACCCGGAGGCCGGAGAGGCCGAACTCGGTTACCTGCTGCTGCCGGAGGCATGGGGATGCGGGTATGCCACCGAGGCGTGCGCGGCGGCTCTCGCCTGGTTCGCCGGCGCGCTTCCTGGTGAGCCGGTGGTGCTCTGCACCCAGACCGCCAACGACCGCTCGATGCGCCTCGCCGCGAAGCTGGGGTTCACCGAGGTGCGGCGGTTCGAGGAGTGGGGCGCCGAGCAGTGGTTCGGCGTGGTCACGCCGTCCCGTTGAGCTCTTGGGCGAGTTGGCGAGCCAGTAGGCGAGAAGGCGAATTGGCGAGTCGGCCAGTTCGGCGAGGCGGTGAGTTCGGTGGGCCGACGCCCGCTCCGGAGTTCGCCGCGACCGCGGCCGGTGATCGCGTACGGCACCCCGAGGCGGCCCCGCTCCCCCGGTGCCCCGCCCCCGAATTCCGCAGGTTCCTTGGGAAAACGGAGGCTTTCCGCAAGCTTGCACGGCTGGTGGGCAATCGGGCGGATGACAGGTACAGTCCGGTTCCATGACCGCACGGCTCGTCGACATCGCAGCGCAGGCAGGGGTCAGCGAAGCCACCGTGAGCCGGGTACTGAACGGCAAGCCCGGTGTCGCCGCGGCCACCCGGGAATCCGTCCTCGCGGCGCTCGACGTGCTCGGGTTCGAGCGCCCGCCACGGCTGCGGCAGCGCGGCAGCGCCGGTCTCGTCGGGCTGATCACACCCGAGCTGGACAACCCCATCTTCCCCGCGCTCGCCCAGGTCATCGCGCAGAGCCTGACCCGCCAGGGCTACACGCCCGTGCTCGCCACCCAGACCCCCGGCGGCTCCACCGAGGACGAGCTCACCGAGATGCTGGTGGACCGGGGCGTCGCGGGCATCATCTTCGTCTCCGGGCTGCACGCCGACACCACCGCCGACCTGGGCCGCTACGAGGCACTGCGCGGCAAGGGCGTGCCGTTCGTCCTGGTCAACGGCTTCTCCGCCCAGGTGCGGGCGCCGTTCGTGTCGACCGACGACCGGGCTGCGGCGCGCCTGGCCGTCACCCACCTGGCGTCGCTCGGCCACACCCGCATCGGCCTCGCGGTGGGCCCCCGGCGCTTCGTGCCCGTCCTGCGCAAGATCGAGGGCTTCCAGCTCGCCATGCGGGAGCGCCTCGGCCTGCCGGCCGACGAATCCGGCGAGCTGATCGAGCACTCCCTGTACTCCCTGGAGGGCGGCCAGGCCGCCGCGGGCACCCTGATCGACAAGGGGTGCACCGCGGTCGTGTGCGCCAGCGACATGATGGCGCTCGGCGCCGTCCGGGCCGCCCGCGAGCGCGGTCTGGAGGTGCCGCGGGACATCTCGGTGGTCGGCTTCGACGACTCGCCGCTCATCGCGTTCACCGATCCCCCGCTGACCACCGTGCGCCAGCCCGTCCAGGCCATGGGCCAGGCCGCGGTCCGCACGCTCCTGGAGGAGATCGGCGGCACCCCCGCCCCGCACAGCGAGTTCGTGTTCCTGCCGGAACTGGTGGTCCGCGAGTCGACCGCGTCGGGGCGGCAGGAGGACCGCCGGTCCGCCTGACGGCGGGCGGGTGCCAGGCCGCGCCACCAGGCGCGCCGCTCGCGGTACCGGCGAACGGCCCGGGCCAGGCGTCCCTGCGCGACGCGCCGCCGCGACGGAGGGCCGCCCCCGCGGAGGGCCCAACTCCACGCTTCCCGGCGAATCGGTGAATTCCCCTGCCCGCAGGGGGAGTTGCTGACCCGACACCCCACCCCCGGCCCGGAAGCCAAGGACCGCGCGGACACCGCACACCGCAACCGCTCTGCAAGATTGCGGAAGTGCTTCCATCGCCGCCGCGCGACGTGCTTGACTGCCCTCTGGCCGGGACGAGACGAGACGAGCCGGGCCCCGCCGTCCCCGCCGACCGCGCCCAGGGAGGATCCATGCCCGCTGACCTCGACGACATCGACGTCCTCGTCCTGGGTGGTGCCGGGGTGGACACGACCGTGTACGTCCCCGAGCTGCCGCTGCCCCTCGCCGACAGCTACATGGTCCCCGCCATCGACATGCGGGCCGGGCAGACCGGTGACTTCGTGGCGATGGGCGTGCACGCGCTGGGGCTGCGGACGCACCACATCGACCTCATCGGCGACGACCATCCGGGCGACCTGGTGCGCGCGCTGCACCGGGACCGGGGCATCGCGCTCACCGAGGTCCCGCTGTCCGCGGGGACCAAGCGGGCGGTGAACCTGGTGTCGCCGGACGGCCGGCGCCTCTCCCTGTACGACAACACCCGCTCGCACGAGGCCGACCGGCTGCCGCCCGCCACGGTGGCGGCCCTCGCGGGCGCGAGCCGCCACGCGCACGTCTCCCTCACCCCGCCCTGCGCCCACGCCCTGCCCACCCTGCGGGCGGCGGGGGTGTCCGTCTCGACCGACCTGCACGACTGGGACGGTCACGAGCCGTACCACGAGGCCTTCGCCCACGAGGCCGACGTGGTGTTCCTGTCGACGGCCGCCCTGGCCGACCCGGAGCGGACCATGCGGCGGATCGCCGCGCGCGGCCGGGCCGAGGCGGTCGTCGCCACGGCCGAGGCGGAGGGCGCGTACCTCCTCGCCGACGGGGAGTTGACCCACGTCCCGGCCGCCGCTCCCCCGGCGCCGGTGGTGGACTCCAACGGAGCGGGGGACGCCTTCGCCTCCGGCTACCTCTTCGGCCTGCTGTCCGGCGAGCCGCCCCTGCGCTGCGCCCTCTACGGCTCCCTCGCCGGCGCCCACGCCTGCACTGTGCCCGCCACCGGCACCGACGTCATCCGCCGGGACCAACTCCTCGCACGGGCGGCCGAGGCGGACGGGCTCACCGCTGACCGGCCGGTGTGACCCCCGCCCGCCCCAAGCCGGGCAGGAACCGCCCCACCCTCGCGGTGTAGCCGAGATAGGCCGCGCCGTGCGCCCGTACCAGATAGGGCTCCTCGACGGTCCGCACCTGGAGCTCGACACCGGTGAACGCCAGGGCCCAGGCCAGCAGGGGGAGCCAGCCGGGCACCATCACCACCACGCCCGCCATACCGACGAGCAGCGAGGTGTAGATGGGGTTGCGCACCAGGCCGAACACCCCGCCCGTCACCAGTGCCGTGCGCTCCTCCACGGCGACGCCGATCCGCCAGGAGCGGCCCATCGCCTGCTGCGCGGCGAACACGCCCGCATACCCGGCGACGGCGACGGCCAGCCCCGCGCAGAACACCGGCGCCGTGGCCGGCCGCCCCTCCGGGCCCGCCGCCCCGAGCGCGACGAGCAGGGGGCCCAGCGCGCCCAGCGCCAGCCCCGCGCCCGAGAGCGTCGGTGACCACCACGGCGGGGTGCCCGGCGCCGCCGGGGTGAAGCGGTAGCCGTTGTCGCCGGTCGCGCGGTGGTGCAACCAGCTGCGCAGCCCGAATCCGACCACTCCCGCGGTCACATGGACAGACAGCGCCACCCATCCGGTCCAGGGTCCCATCCGCACCACTCCCTCTCCGTACCTCGCTGTCGGCCCGGCGCCCCCCACCGGCGGACCCGTTCCGCACCGCCGCGTCACCCGCCCTGCGGCCTACCACGCTCCGCGCAGGGCGGAACATCCACGTACACCGACCGTGGCCTCCGTCATGTGTACGATCGGCCCGACCAGCGCGTACGACCAGGGGGTCTGGCCCTCACCCTTCGCCCCGGGTCCCCGGAATGCGCCCCGCCCCGATGAGCGGGAGAGTGAAAGGCGAGGTGCACCAGGTCGCGCGAAGTGTGGAGGGAGCAGGGCCGTGGCGAAGGACGAGAAGTTCACGAAGGGCGATCGCGTCTCCTGGAAGAGCCATGGCCAGACCGTTCCGGGGAAGGTCAAGAAGAAGATCACGGGGCGCACGGAGGCGGCGGGGCGCACCGTCGACGCCTCGAAGGAAGAGCCGCAGTACGAGGTGGAGAGCGAGAAGTCCGGCCGGAGCGCCGTCCACAAGCCACAGGCGCTGCGCAAGCAGGGGAAGGGCTCCTGAGCGGCGCGGCACCGCCGTAGCAGGGGCGCGGCCCGGGACCGGGCGCGTACGGGAGAACGACAGGGACGGCACGTGGAGCAGTCAGCGGCGGGACCCGGTGCGGGCGAGCCCGAGCAGCAGGCGCTCTTCGGGTGGGCGGACACCGAGCCGGCGCGGCCCGCGCGCGGGGCGTTCCGGGACAGCCCCGAGGCGCGGCGGATGCTCGACGTACGGGAGGTCTACGCGGAGCCCGCGGCCCTGGACTCGCCGCGCGGCCAGCAGGTCATGGCCCGGCTGCCGGGGGTACGGGTCATCGAGGTCCCCCGGCACTGGGGCATCCCCTCGCTGCACGGCAACGGCGGCAACGTCGAGCGGTGGGTGCGCGTCAAGACCGAGACGCTGGTCCTCGGCGTCAAGCACCGCCTCGTGACGCGCCCCAACGGCAGGTCCGCCGACTGGATCGCTCCGGGGCCCTCCAACGGGTGCGCGATGTCCTGCGCCTACTGCTACGTCCCCCGCCGCAAGGGGTACGCCAACCCCATCACCCTGTTCACCAACATCGAGGCGATCGTCGCCCACATCCGGCGCCACGTGCGGGCCCGGGGGCCGAAGCCGGAGCCCAACCAGTGCGACCCCCACGCGTGGGTCTACGACGTCGGCGAGAACGGCGACTGCTCCGTCGACGCCCTGGTCTGCGACAACACCGCGGACCTCGTCGCGGCGTTCCGCGGCCTGCCGACCGCCAAGGCGTCCTTCGCGACCAAGTTCGTCAACCCCGACCTGCTCGCGCTCGACCCCCAGGGGCGTACGCGGGTGCGCTTCTCCGTCATGCCGCCCGACGACGCCCGGCTGCTGGACATCCGCACCAGTCCCGTCGCCGAGCGGATCGCCGCGGCCGCCGACTTCCTCGACGCCGGCTACGAGGTCCACTTCAACCTCTCCCCCGTCGTCCTGCGCCCGGGCTGGGAGGGGGACTGGGCCGACCTGCTCGTCCACCTCGACGACGTCCTGCCCGCCCGGGTGAAGGAGCAGGCGGCGGCCGAGGTCATCATGCTGACGCACAACCAGGCGCTGCACGAGGTCAACCTCGGCTGGCACCCCCGCGCCGAGGAGGTGCTGTGGCAGCCGGACATCCAGGAGACGAAGCGCTCGCAGAACGGCGCCCTCAACGTGCGGTACGCCCTGGAGGTCAAGCAGCAGGCCCTGACCAGGCTGCGGCGCCTGCTCGCCGAGCACGCACCGTGGCTGCGGATCAGGTACGCCTTCTGACCCGCCCCGGTGCCGCGCGGCGTTCCCCGGCTCCCCGTGGGGGCGGGCCCGTGTGTAGCCACCGCTCGACGGGGCACGATCCCAGCCACCACCGGGGTGGACCGCGACGTGGGTCGCGCAGCCGCGGAACCCGACGGCGAGGGGGATCAGCATGCGGACCGGCATCGTCATGGCCGCACGCCCGGGCGTCGAGCACCTGGCCGCCCGCGCGGAGGAACTCGGCTACAGCAGCTTCTGGGTGTACGACTCGCCGATGATCCACGGCGATCCGTTCGTCAGCCTCGCGCTCTGCGCCACGGCCACCAGCAGGATCAGGCTCGGCATCGGGGTCACCTCACCGTTGCTGCGCTCCGCGCCCGCCGCGGCGGCGGCGCTCGGCAGCCTCAACGCCCTCGCGCCCGGCCGCGTCGTCTGCGGCGTCGGCACCGGCAACACCGCACGCCGCGCGCTGGGCATGCGGCCGGCGAGGATGGCGGAGCTGGAGTCGTTCACGGCCGCCCTGCGCGACCTCACCGCCGGCCGCGAGACGGACCACCGCGAGGGGTCCCGGACCAGCAGGGTGCGCTTCCTGCACGTCGACGGCCACGTCAACACCGAGGACCCGGTGGAGTTCGTCGTGGCCGCGCTCGGCCCGCAAGGCGCCGCGGTCGCCGGCCGCCTGGGCATGGGGATGATCTCGTTCGCGCTGCACGCCCCCGCGGCCTGGTCCGCGCTCGGCCGGGCCCGCCGGGCGGCGGCACGGGCCGCGGGCACCGGTGAGGAGCCGCGCTCGTACCTCATGTCCTCGCTGTACGTCCTCGCGGACGGCGAGGACCGGTACGGCGATGCCGTCAAGGACGCCATGGGGCACATCGCGGTGAGCGCGCTGCTCCTCGCGGTGGAGAACCCCGCCTTCCGCGCGGCCCTGCCGCAGGAGGAGGCCGCGGCCGTCGACCGCCTGCTCAGCCGCCGCGGCACCACCGCCACGGACCCCGACCGCCACCACAGGCTCTACCACGACTACCTCGGCCGGCTGTCCCCTGAGGACCGGGATCTCGTCGTGCCCTCGCTGGTGGACAGGTTCGGTCTGATCGGCACCAGGGACGAGATCGGACAGCGGCTCGACGCGCTGGAGGAGGCAGGGGTCGACGAGCTGGTGGTCCAGCCGGTGGTGGACCCTGAGGCCGACATGACCGCTCTGGCACGCCTCCTGCTCTGACGCCGCACCACCACGGTCACCGCGGCCGCACCCCGCCGCCCCACCGGCACGGACGGGCCCCGGCGAAGAACGGCCGGGCGCCCGGCCGATGGCGCGCACGCCCTCCGTCCGGGGACCGGCGGTCGGTGAGGCCGGGTGCGCACGACGGCGTCCCCGCAGCCGTGCGGCCGCGGGGACGCCAGGGGCTTACGCGACGCACCCGGGGAGCTGGGCGCGTCCGGACTCCGCCACCTTCTGCCCGTTCACGTACATCTCCGTGTAGATGCCGCGCACATGGGCGAAGCCGTTGAAACAAGCTCCGGCCGCGTGCAGGAACCCTTGCGAGAAGAACTGCTTGTTGTACGCGATGCGTTCGTCGGGGCGGAGGGACAGATCGGCCCAGACGGCGATCTCCACCGTCGCGTTGCCGCAGCCGCCGCCCACGCGCTGCACCGCCGCTTTGGCTCTGGCATGCCCGTCACTCGTGGGCAGGTGGGCAATGTTGTCGCACGGCAGTGCGGCCGGTACGGCCCGCTCCACGGCAGGCGCCGCGGCCGCCCCCACCAGCAGCATGAGCACCGCCGCCACCATCACTCCAGGGGTCCGACATCGCATACGTCCTCCTTGTCCGCGGGGCCCCGGCTCCACACGACGCGGAGCGCCTCCAGCGAGGCCACCGTCGGCAGTCGCCAAGCCTGCCGCGGTCACGCTGGGCCGATAAGGGCGCGCGGCGGGGCGCCCATGCCACACAGGGCTCACCCGATAAGTACACAAAGTGCCCCCGCGGGCCGGAAGCGCGCGGGCCGCGCGAGGACGTCACCACCGCGCGTGGTCCGGGGCGGTGGCGGCATGCCGACCGCGGTGTGGGGCGAACCGATGCAGAAGCGATGCGAGTTGGCGGTGGGCGGGGGCCGGGCGGACCGTGGCCGCACGGCACGTGGCCGTCCCCTGGAAGGAGCCGCTGCATGACCGCACTCGCTGTGATCCCTCCGTCCCCCGCGCTCGCGGCGGAACCGGAGCACGCTCTGGCACAGCGGTTCGTCTCGGGTGACGAGGGCAGCCTGGAAGCGGTCTACCGCCGCTGGGCCCCCCTCGTCCTGTCGCTCGCCGGGCAGTCGCTGGGCGACGGTGCGGAGGCCGAGGACGTCACCCAGACGGTGTTCCTCGCCGCCTGGCACGGGCGCCACGGCTACCGGCTCGGCCGGGGGACGCTGCCCGCGTGGCTCGTGGGCATCACCCGCCGCAAGATCGCCGACGCGCTGTCCGCCCGCACCCGCCGCACCCGCATCGCCGCCGCGGCGGCGGCCCGCGAGTCCACCGGGGCGGCGGACCCCGCACGGCCGCAGGACGCCGTCCTCGACCGGCTGGACCTCGTGCGGGAGCTGAACCTCCTGCCGCACGCCCAGCGGCGGGTGCTGTGCCTGGCGTTCTACGGGGATCTGACGCAGACGCAGATCGCCGACGTCACCGGATGGCCGCTGGGTACGGTCAAGAGCCACACCCGGCGCGGCCTGCTGCGTCTGGCGCGCAGCCTCGAGGAGGGCCGGGTGGAGTGAGCGCGCCGCCCGGGCTTGCCGCGTGCCCGACCGGGAAGGCGGAACCGGACACGGCGGACGCGACCCGGGACGAGGGACTCATGACCATCGCGGACTCCGGCGCCCAGCCGTCGCCCGCGCCACCCGGCCCCCCGGTGGGCACACCGGGCGGCGCGGGGGTGACCACGGGCGTGCTGGCGCGATGCCTCGGCGTCTCCCCCATGACCCTGCGGTCCTGGGACCGCCGCTACGGCATCGGGCCCACGGCGCGTACCCAGGGCGGCCACCGTCGCTGGACGGCTGCGGACGTGGTGACGGTGCAGCAGATGTGCCGGCTCACGGCGACCGGCGTCCCCCCGGCGGACGCGGCGCGTGCCGCGCGCGCCGCGGGTACGGACCGCCCGCCGCCGGTGCCGGGGAGTGCCCCGCCACCCGGCAGGTCGCGGGCCGCCGGCGCGCTGCCGCTGGGCGACGTACGCCAGGAGTGCCGGGGCCTGGCCCGCGCGGCCGTACGGCTCGACGCCCCCGCTCTCGACGAGCGGCTCACCGCCGCCGTCGCCCGCCACGGGCTCGTGGCCGCCTGGGAGAACGTCATGGTCCCCACCCTGCGCGCGGTGGGACGCAGGTGGGCCTCCGCCGCCGAACAGGCCGACCGGGCCGAGCAGTACGTGGAGGTGGAGCACCTGCTCGCCTGGCACGTCTCCACCGCCCTGCGCCGCGGCGCCCCGCCCGCCCCGCCCCCGACGGCCCCGGCACCCGGCCGCACCCTCCTGGCCTGCGTGCCCGGCGAGCAGCACACCCTGGCCCTGGAGGCGCTGTACGCGGCCCTCGCCCTCGAAGGGCTGCCGGTGCGGATGCTCGGGGCGGCGGTACCGCCCGAGGCACTGGACGCGGCGGTGCGCCGGCTCGGCCCCGTCGCGGTCGTGCTGTGGGCCCAGGAATCCGTACGGGCGGCCCCGGCCCTGGCCCGGCACGTCGCCGGGGCGCGCTGGGGCATGAAGGGGACCCGGCGCGGCCCGGTGGTGCTCCTGTGCGGCCCCGGCTGGGGCCGGTCCCTGCCCGCGGGCATGCTGAGACCTCATGGGCTGCCCCAGGCGGTGGAGGCGCTGCGGAGCCTGTACCCCGCGCGGTGAACGGCCCTCGTACGCTCCGGGCCCGCGTCGCCTCACCCCGGGAAGCGGCCCGTGGACCGCAGGTGCCAGCGCCGTTCGGCGTACGCCAGGTCGTCCCGCCACAGGCGGCCGGCGGCCGTGCGGATCAGGGGGCGCAGCAGCGGCGCGGCGCGGCGGGCGGCGGTGAAGCCGCGGCGGTCCGAGGCGGCGATGACCGCCTCGACGACGGCGGTGCGGGGACGGCCGAGGGCGTCCGCGCCGAGCGGCGTGGCGTGGCTCTCCACGACGGAGCCCTCGCCTTCGCCCTCGGTGATGCGCATGACGACCGTGCGGGGCTCGGGCGCGGTGAACACGGCCCGCACCGGCACCACCAGACGCCCCACCACCTTGAAGGACACCTCGACGGTGAGGGCGTCCACGCCGCCGTCCGCCGCGCCGGGCGCGTCCACGACCCTCAGGTCGACGAAGGAGTAGGGGTGGAACCAGGCGCCGTGCCACGGGTCGAGCCGGTTGGCCACCACGTCCTGGGGCTCGCAGGTGCCCTCCCCCGTCCACACCGCGGCCAGGGCGCGCGCGGCCGCGGGGCGGCGCGGCACCACCGGCGCGGCCAGGGGTTCCTCCCCGCCCACCGCGTCCAGCCGCACCCACACCAGCACCCCGTCGTCGTGCACCGGCAGCGGCGTCCAGCCCGCGTACGGCTCGCCGTCCAGGGCGAGGCCGTGCCAGTGGCACACCAGCGTGCCGCAGCGCACCGGGCTGTCCCGCAGCGGTGCGCCCAGGTGCGGGCAGATCCCGGGCCCGCCGACGAGACGGCCACCGGGCCCGCGCCACACCACGACCTCCTGGCCCGCCACGGTCCGCGCCAGCTTGCCGTCCCGCCCCACCGCCCGCGAGGCGCCCAGGACGTACCAGTTCCCGGACGGACGGGCCTGCGCCCGGTGCAGCGCCTCGGCGATGACCGCGGGCCGCGCCTCGCGCCAGGTGGGCCGCTGGCGCTCCCAGGGCACGGCGTCGCGGCGCAGCGACAGCGGCAGGCGGCGGCGGTTCACACGCTCTCCTTCGTCCGGTGCGGCGCCGCCGCGGGGCCGGGCGCGGCGGCGCCCGGCGGGCGGGACAGCGATGGGCCGGCCGCGGGGCGTACGCGCGCCCGCAGCCGGGCTGCCGCCACCCGGGTCAGTCCGTCGGCGGCGACCAGGGCCCGGCGCCGGCGCGACACCGCCGAGCGGCGGTGCACGACGGTGTAGCCGTCGCGGGCGACGGCGTCCAGGATGCCGCCGTACAGCACGGCCGCGGTGCGGATGCAGGGCCGCGCCACCGGGTCGAGCAGCGCGATGCCGGGCACGGCCGCCCGGTAGACGCCGCGGGTCAGCGCCTCGAACTCCCTGAGCGCGGCGGTGATCCGGCGGTCCGGGCGCCCGGTGGCCCTGCTCCACACCAGCAGGTCGCGCTGCACGTCGTGCCCGGCGAGCAGGTCGGCGGGCAGGTACACGCGCCCGCGGTCCAGGTCCTCGCCGACGTCCCGCAGGAAGTTGCTCATCTGGAAGGCCTCGCCCAGGGCCGCCGCGTACGGCGCGGCCTCCTCCCGGGGGCCCACCGTGCCGAGCACCGGCAGCATCTGCAGCCCGATCACCGCGGCCGACCCGTGCATGTAGCCGCGCAGGTCGGCGTACGTGGGGTAGTCCCGCACCACCAGGTCGGCGCGCATGGCGGCCATGAAGTCCCGGAAGTGGGCGTGGTCGATGGCGTAGCGGCGGGCGGTGTCGGCGAGCGCGCGCACCACCGGCTCGTCGCCGCCGCCGCGCCGCAGCCCGTCCTCCAGCTCGTCCCGCAGCCGGGCCAGCGCCCGCCCGCGCGCCTGGGCGCCGCCGCCCGGGCCCGGTGCGTCGACGATGTCGTCGGCCCAGCGGGCGAAGCCGTACAGCGCGTGCACGGCGGACCGGCGCTCGACCGGCAGCAGCCGGGTGGCCAGGAAGTACGTCCTGCCGTGCCGCGCGTTGAGGATCCGGCAGTGCCGGTAGGCCGCGCGCAGCGCGGGGCCGGTGATCCCCGCGGCGTCCAGTTCCCGGTCGGTCACGGGGCTGTGCCTCCGCTCGCGGCGTCGGCGCCCCGACCGGCGACGGCGGCCGGGGACGCGCCCCGGGCCGGTGCGGGTGGGGAGGTGCGCGTTCTGGCGGTACGCCGACCGTGGGGCAGGCCGGTCACCCGGGCCGCGGCCAGCTTTCCCGACAGCAGGACGGTGGGCACGCCGACGCCGGGGGTGGTGCCGCAGCCGGCCAGGACGGCGTTGTCGGTGCCGCGCACCAGGTTGCGCGGCCGGAACGGGCCGGTCTGGGCGAAGGTGTGCGCGGCGGAGAACGGCGTCCCCGCGGCGTGCCCTTGGGCGTGCCAGTCGGCCGGGGTGACCAGGCACTCCTCCTCGATGGCGGCCCCCAGGCCGTCCAGGCCGCGCCGTTGGAGCTCGCGCAGGAGGGCGTCGCGGTAGCGCGGGCCGAGGTCGGTCCAGGAGGCCGCGGCCGGGCCGATGTCGGTGTTGGGGCAGGGGGCGAGGAGGTAGTGCAGGTGCCGGCCCGGCGGTGCCAGGGAGGGGTCCGTGGCGGTGGGGCGGGTGATGAGCAGCGATGGGTCGCTCATCAGCCGCCCGGCGCGGGTGAGTTCGTCGAACGTGCCGCGCCAGGCCGCGCCGAAGGAGATCGTGTGGTGGGCCAGGTGCGGCCACGTGCGGTCGGTCCCGGCGTGCAGCACCACCGCGGACGGGGAGTGGCGCAGCCGCAGCGGCCGCAGCGGGCGGCGGCCCAGCAGCCGGTAGGCGACCGGCAGGTCCGGGGTGAGGACCACGGCGTCGCACGGGATGCGGCCCGCGTCGGTGACGACGGCCGTGATCCGCGCCCCGGTGCGCTCGAGCCTGCGCACGCGCCGCCCGAAGTGCAGCTCGGCCCCCGCGTCGGCCGCGGCGTCCGCCATGGCCTGCGGCAGGGCGTGCATGCCGCCGCGCGGGAAGTACACGCCCGCGACGGTGTCCATGTAGGCGATGACCGCGTACGCGGCCAGCGCCCGCGCCGGGGGCACACCGGCGTACAGCGACTGGAAGGAGAACACCCGGCGCAGCCGCTCGTCGTCCACGAAGCGGCCGATCCGCGCGTCCAGGCGGCCGAACCCGCCGAGCGCCGCCAGCCTGGCGAGGTCGGCGCCGAGCAGGCCGAGCGGCGAGTCGAAGTTGGTGTCGATGAACCGGCGCATCTGCACCCGGTACAGCCGCTCGAGCCAGGCGCGCAGCCGCCGGTAGCCCGCGGCCTGCGCGGCTCCGGCGAACCGCTCCACCTCCGCGGCCATCGCCTCCGCGTCGGTGTGCACGTCGAGCCTGCTGCCGTCCGCGAAGCAGGCCCGGTACGCGGGGTGCAGCGCCACCAGGTCGACGCGGCGGTACAGGCTGTCGCCCACGGCGGCGAACGCCTCGTCGGCGAGTTCCGGCATGGTCAGCACGGTGGGGCCGGTGTCGACGCGGTAGCCGCCGAGGTCGAGGCGCCCGGCCCTGCCCCCGGGCAGCTCCTCGCGCTCGACCATGCTGACGCGGCGTCCGGCGCCCAGCAGGTGCAGGGCCGCCGACAGGCCGGCCAGTCCGGCGCCGACGACCACCACGTGGTCCGTGGGTCCGGGCAGGGACCGCGTCATCGGACGGCCTCCTCGCCCGGGCGGGGCCGAGTGCCGTGGTGGGCGCCGGTGCCCTCGCGTGCGGTGGTGTTGCCGCGGGCTGCCGCGCTGGTGCCCTCGCGTGCGCTGGGATTACCGCGGGCGCTGGTGCTGTCGTGGAGGCTGGGGTTGCCGCGGGCTGCCGGGCTGGTGCCGTCGCGGACGCTGGGGTTGCCGCGGGCGCTGGCGTTACCGCGGGCCGCCGGGCTGATGCCGTCACGGGCGCTTGGGTTACCGCGTGCACTGGTGCTGTCGTGGACGTGGGCGTTGCCGCAGGTGGTGGGGTTGCCGCAGGCTGCCGCGCTGGTGCCGTCGCGAACACTGGTGCCGTCGTGGACGCTGGTGTTACCGCGGGCCGTCGCGCTGATGCCCTCACGAGCGCTGGGGTTGCCGCGGGCGCCGGGGTTGCCGCTACCCGCCGCGCTGGTGCCGCTGTCGGCTCCCGTGCTGCTGCCGTCGCAGGCCCCCGCGCCGGTGTGCGCTGCCTCCTCGCCGTGGGTCGGACGCGCGGCGGGGTCCGCGCCCGGTCGCGCCCCGGCCACCGCCAGCAGCAGGCCGCGCAGTTCGGCGGCGCCCTCCGGGGCGAGGCGGGCGCCGTCGACATGGCGCAGGCTCCGCGCGGCGAGGCGCTCGATCTTGGCCTCCACGGCGGCCCGCGCACCCGTCGCCACCAGCACCTCGCGCACCCGCGCCAGGCCGCTCGCGGTGAGCGACGCGTCGCCGAGCCACCGCTCCAGCACGGCCAGCGCCTCCAAGTCACCGGCCGCCTCGGCCCGCGCCCGGGCCACCGCGACCGGATAGGTCGGCTTGCCCTCGCGGATGTCGCCGCCGCACGCCTTGCCGGTCTCGCGCGGGTCGCCGAAGACGTCGTCCAGGTCGTCCCGGAGCTGGAACGCCAGCCCCGCGCACCGGCCCGCCTCGCCCAGCCGCCGCAGCGTCGACTCGTCCGCGCCCGCCACCGCCGCGCCCAGCGCGAGGGGCCGCTCCACCGAGTACGCGGCGCTCTTGAGGCAGGCGGCGCGCAGCGCGCGGGGCAACGACCGCGCGGCGGTGACCTGCCCCCGGACGTCCAGGTACTGGCCCGCCACCATCTCGGTCCGCATGTCGCTCCACAGCCGTCGCACCACCGCGGCGGTCCAGTCGGTCAGCGGCGTCTGCGCCACCAGGTCGTCCGCCCAGGCCAACGCCAGGTCACCGGCGAGGATCGCGGCCGACTGCCCGAACCGGTCGGCCCGTTCGCACCCCACCCGGGCGACGTGGTCGGCGGCCACGTCCGCGTGCAGCGCGGGCCTGCCGCGCCGCAGGGACGCCCGGTCCATCACGTCGTCGTGCACGAGTGCACAGGTCTGGAGCAGTTCCAGGGCGGCACCGACCCGCAGGGCCGCCGCCGCGGCCGCCGGGTCCCGCCCGGCGCAGGCCCGTGCGGCCCACCACACCAGCCGCGCCCGCATGCGCTTGCCGCCCCGCAGGGTGAAGCGGGTCACCCGTTCGGCCAGCTCCTGGGCGAAGACGGCGTCCGCCTGCCGGGCCCGGTGCAGACGCTCCGTCAACACGTGGCCGAGCATGCGGCCGACGGCCCCGGGCACGTCGGCGTCGATCTCGCGCACCTCGCGGGGCCCCCAGGCGGACAGCTCACCGCTCGCCGGGTCCCACCACCGCGCGGGCGCGGTTCCCGTACCGGCGTCAGCGGCGGATATGCGCGACGGGGCCGCCCCGCATGCTTCCACCGTGGGTACGCGGCCCGCCCCTGACGCCTCGGCCGCGGCCGCCCGGGCCCCGAGGGTCGCGGCCGCGCCCGCCTCGGCCGTGGTGTCCTCCGCCGCGGCTGCCCGGGCAGCGGACGCCTCCGCGACAGCGACCAGGCGCGGTGGCGCGGTCGTGGGGTGGTCGTGGGCGTGGCTGGGGCGCATCCCGGTTCCCTCCATGGAGTCCGTCGTTGCCGTCACCTTCTGTTTCGGCGCGGGTGGCGCGGACGGATGCGCGATCTCTCCCGTTTCCACCAGGTCCCGGGCCCGCTCGCTTCTACGCTGCCGTGTCCGCGGCCCGGGTGCTCGCTGACCGGGGGTGCCCTGCATCCGATGGGGTGCTCAGGGCCGAAGAGAAGGCGGGAAGACGAGAAAACGGGAATCACCGATGAGCCCGGCCACCACCGCCCTGCCGCACGCCCCGGGCACCCACCGGCCCGAACCTCGGCGGGCCCGGGCACCCACCGGCCCCGCACCCCGGCGGGCCCGGAAGCACCAGCCGGAGGAAGTCGGTCGGACGAGCCGGAGGAAGGAGAGCACCGTGCCGCAGTGGGACGTGGCCGTGGTCGGGGCGGGGGCCGCCGGTCTGTCGCTGGCTCACCGCCTCGCAGGCCACGCGACGGGCTTGCGCACACCTTCGGTGGTGCTCATCGACGCACCCCCCGGGCCGCTGCGGCCGCCCCCGCGCACCTGGTGCCACTGGGCGGCGGGTCCGGGCCGGTTCGACGCGGCCGTCAGCGCCCAGTGGCACCGGGTACGCGTACGCCCCCACGCCGGCGCCACCGACGGGGACGGCGTCGTCAGGGACATCTCCCCGCTGCGGTACCGCATGATCCGCTCCGACGACTTCGAGCGCCTGGTGCTGCGGGACCTGGCCCGCAGCACCAACGTCCACCGCCTGCAAGGGACCGTGGACACCGTGCGGGACGGTCCGGACGGCGCCCAGGTGTGCCTGCGGGACACCGACGGCGCGGCGCGGGTGCTCGACGCCCGCTGGGTGTTCGACTCGCGGCCGCCGACCGGCCTGCCGGCCGCCCGCACCCTGCTGCTCCAGCACTTCCACGGCTGGTTCGTGCACACCGCGCGGCCCGTCTTCGACCCCGCCACCGTGGAGCTGATGGACTTCCGCACCCCGCAGCCCGCCCACGGCCTGTCCTTCGGCTACGTGCTGCCGCTCACCCCGCACGAGGCGCTCGTGGAGTACACCGAGTTCTCCGCCCGCCCCCTTACGCCGCCCGCCTACGAGGCCGCCGTACGGCACTACGCCGACGACGTGCTGCGGCTCGGCGAACGGCGGGTCTCCGCCACCGAGACCGGTGTCATCCCGATGTCCGACGCGCCGCTCCCCCGCCGGGCGGGCGAGTCCGTGTTCCGGATCGGTGCCGCCGGTGGCGCCACCCGCCCCGCCACCGGCTACACCTTCGCCGCGATCCAGCGCCAGGCCCGGGCCGTCGCCCGCGCCCTGCGCGAGGGGCGCCGCCCGGTACCGCCCGCCGCGCACTCGGCCCGCTCCCGCGCCATGGACGCCGTCCTGCTGCGCGCGCTGGACAGCGGCCGGGTGGACGGGCCGGAGCTGTTCACCCGCCTGTTCGCCCGGGTGCCCGGGGCCCGGTTGCTGCGCTTCCTCGACGGGGACACCCGCCTCCACGAGGACCTGGCGATCGGCCTGCGCACCCCCGCCGGGCCCATGCTGCGCTCCGCCCTGGACCTGCCCCGCCTCCGCCGCCGCCCCTTCGACGTCCCCGCAGCGCCCCACCTGCCACCGCACCCGGCCCACCCACCGCGTACGCCGCCGCGCCCGACCGGCTCGCCGCTCCCGGCCGAACGGCCGCACCCGTCACCGCACCCGGCCGACTCCCCGCATACGCCACCGCACCCCCCGACGGAGACCGCATGACCCTCCTGCGCGACGAGGACCTCGCCGCCGCCTTCGACCACGCCTCGCGCAGTTACGACACCCTCGTGGCCGCCAACCCCGGCTACCACGCCCACCTGCGCCGCTCGGTACGCCGTTTGGGCCTGCCCGGTGGCGGGCGGGGACTGCGCCTGCTCGACCTCGGCTGCGGCACCGGCGCCTCCACCGCGGCGCTGCGCTCCGTGCTGCCCGCCGCCGACATCACGGCCGTGGACGCCTCGGCCGGCATGCTGCGGCGGGCGGCGGCCAAGCCGTGGGCGCGCGAGGTGACCTTCGTCCACGCCCCCGTCGAGCGGCTGGCCGAGGCCGGGGTGCGCGGGGGCTTCGACGCGGTCTTCGCCGCCTACCTCTTCCGCAACGTCACCGATCCCGACGCCGTCCTCGCCACCGTGCGCGGCCTGCTCCGGCCGGGCGGGCGGCTCGGCGTCCACGAGTACACCCTCAGCGGGCGGCGCGGCGACCGCGCGGTGTGGACGCTGGTGTGCCGGGGCGTGGTGCAGCCCGCCGCGACGCTGCTGGGCGACGGTCGGCTGTACCGGCACCTGTGGCGCAGCGTCGTCGAGTTCGACACCGCCGGGCGGTTCGCGCTGCGGCTGCGCGCGGCGGGCTTCGAACGGGTCCGCCCCCTGCCCCTGCCGGGCTGGCAGACCGGCATCACCCACACCTTCGTGGCCCGCCGACCCGACGAACGGGCCGAGGGAGCGCGATGAGCGCCGCCCGCCCATCCGACGAACCGACCCAGGAAGCGCGATGAGCACCTCACCCGCCCGCGCGGCCACCGGCCGCGGCACCGTACCCCCGCCCCACAGGGGCCGCGGCCCCGCCCGCCGGGACCGCGACCGGCGAGCGGTCGTCCTGCCCGCCCGGCCCGGGACCCCGCGCGTGCAGGGGCCGCCGCCGTCGGTGGCCGTGATCGGCGGCGGCATCGCCGGACTCGCCGCGGCCACCGCGCTCGCCGAACGCGGCGTGGCCGTCACCCTGTACGAGAAGGAGTCCTACCTCGGCGGGCGGGCCGGGGGCTGGCCGACCGAACTCCGCGACGGCACCCCGGTGACCATGAGCCGCGGCTTCCACGCCTTCTTCCGCCAGTACTACAACCTGCGCGCCCTGCTGCGCCGCACCGACCCCGCCCTGGAGCGGCTCACCGGCCTGCCCGACTACCCGCTGCTGCACGCCTGCGGCCTGCGCGACAGCTTCCGGCACGTCCCGCGCACCCCGCCGTTCAGCGCGCTCGGCTTCGTCGCGCTCAGCCCCTCGTTCCGGCTGCGGGACCTGCCCGCCATGAACCCGGGCGCGGCCCTGCCACTCCTCGACGTGCGCGTGCCCGAGGTGTACGACCGCCTGGACGCGACCAGCGCCCACGACTTCCTGGACACCCTGCGCTTCCCCCGCAGCGCCCGCCACCTCGCCTTCGAGGTGTTCTCCCGCAGCTTCTTCGCCGACCCGCGCCACCTGTCGGCGGCCGAGATGGCGCTGATGTTCCACATCTACTTCCTCGGCTCCTCCGAAGGCCTGCTCTTCGACGTCCCCGACGCCCCCTACCCCACCGCCCTGTGGCACCCCCTCGCCACCCACCTCGGCGGCCACGGCGCCCGCGTCCGCACCGGTACGGCCGTCCAGCACGTCGCGCCCACCCCGGACGGCGGCCACACCGTCGCCACCGACCACGACGAACTCCGCTACGACGCCGTCGTCCTCGCCCTCGACACCGGCGGCCTGCGCTCCCTGGTGCAGCGCAGCGCAGAGGTGGGCGACACCCTCTGGCGCGAACGGATCGCCCGGCTCCGCATCGCCCCGCCCTTCCTGGTCACGCGCCTGTGGCTGGACCGGCCGGTCGCGCCCGAGCGGCCCGGCTTCCTCGGCACCAGCGGCTTCGGCAGCCTCGACAACGTCAGCGTGCTGGAGCGCTGGGAGGACGAGGCGGCCCGCTGGAGCGCCCGCACGGGCGGCTCCGTCGTGGAACTGCACGCCTACGCCGTACCGCCGGACGCGACGCGGGAGGTGGAGCAGAAGCTCCTCCTCGACCAACTCCACCGCGTCTACCCGGAGACCCGTACGGCCGCGGTGCTCGACGCCCGCCACGTCTGGCGCGACGACTGCCCGCTGTTCCCGGTGGGCGGCCACACCGACCGCCCCACCGTACGCACCCCGCACCCCGGCCTGGTCGTCGCCGGCGACCTGGTCCGCACCGACCTGCCCGTGGCCCTCATGGAACGCGCCGCCACGACCGGCTTCCTGGCCGCCAACACCCTCCTGGAGCGCTGGGGAGTACGAGGCCACCCCCTCAAGACGGTCCCGGACCGCGGCCGCAGCCCGCTCCTGCGCGCCCTGGCGACGGCCTCCTCCACCCGCTCCCGGCGTCCACCACGGACACCGTCCTCCACCGCCGACGCCCTCTGACGCAACGCAAGGCGCACCAAGGACGAGCCGGCCAGCCGTCCGCGGTGCCGTTCGGCACGACGGAGGACGAACGCCGCTGCCCCGGCACCGGCGGCGGGGTTCAGTACTTCACAAGAGGGTTGCCGGTCTTCGACACGAGGGCCGCCCAGTCGGAGGCCTCGACCTCGATCGTCTCGGTCGGCGGCCCGGGCGAGAAGATGAGCCACCGCTCCTGTCCGACAGCGCTGTCGAGCAACAGCGTCACCTGCGGCGGAAGCCCGAAAGGAACCGCGCATCCAGGCACGCAGCCCGTGACGGACCGCAACTCCTCCCCCGAGGCGATGGAGAACTTCTCCCCCAGCGCCGCCCGCGCCCTGGCGGTGTCGAGCCGTCGGCCCTCGACCGAGACGAACATCGCGTACCGGCCGCTCTTGCCGCGCAGGAAGAGCGACTTGGTCTCGGTGCCCGTGAGGCCGAAGCGCTCCCTGACGGCAGCAGCCGTCTCGTAGTCGAGGACGGGCTCGTGCTCGTGTGGCGAGAAATCGACACCCGCCTCGGCGAACAGGTCCGCGACCCGCTGCCGCACACCGGCGACGGCGGACTCGTCGGCGGCTGACATGTGGCCGTCGACCATGGGAACTCCATTCCTTTCGCACTGCCTGACAGCCCGAGGCCTTCCGTCGCCTGCGCCGGACAGGCCGGACCAGCCCCTCAAGAATTCCGGGACACCGACTGTATCCGGAGGGAAAGCCGAGCCTGGCCACGACAGCCCGAACCAGCCATCAGGCATCGGGAGTTCACTCTGGCGGGGTCCTGCACAGGCAGGCGCTGCGCCGCATCCGTTACGGGTCAGCGCGCCTCACTGCGATCCCCCACGGTTGCGACCCCGGTTGCGCCACAAATGCACCAGCATGACGACTCCCAGAACGATCGCCACAGCGGTGAACGCCACCTGGCCCCAGACGGGGAGGTCGGGGCCACCGCCAGGAGCTGCCATGTCCGCCATCGCCATCTCTCCACCCTCCTTGCCGCAGCATGCGGCTCCGTCGGTACGTCTTACCCCTGATCCCCCGTTCACCGCCCATGAGTTGAGGGCGCCCCGGGCGGGGTGGATACGCCGGGTACGAGGCGACCGCGGCGCCGTACCCGCTGCTCGACACGGGCTTTCACATCCGCAGGCGGAGGGCCGGGCGGTTAACCCGCCCGGCCCTCGCTGCGGGTGGTCAGTTACGGAAGGTGTCGTGGGTGATGTAGGTGCCTGTCGGCGGGGTGACGGTGGTGCGGTCGGGGCCGCTCTCCCAGATGACGGGGGTGTTGACGGCCTTGATGATGTACTTGTACTCCACCTTGGTGCCGGCGGGCAGGACCACGGTCGCCGACCAGGTCGGGTAGGAGGCCGAGGAGAGCGGTACCGCCTTGTTCGGGTTCCACGACCCCAGCTCCGGGCGGTTGCCGGTCACGTAGACCTGCTGGCCCCACTGCGTCTGCGCGGTGACGTTGAACGTCGCCACCACCGAGTTCTGCCGCGCCCCTGCGGCCGGTGCGGCCGACGCCGGTGACGCCACGAACGCCCCGAGGAGCAGGGCGAGTACCGCCGCGATGCCCAGGCGCAGGCGCATGTGAGGTCGGGTGCGATCCATGAGTGTGCCCTTTCGGAAGTTGGCGAAGGGGTGGGTCAGGCCCTGACAGGCGCCCATCGTTGTGAAGGCACACCGCTTTCGCAAGCTACTGCAAGAGATTTCAGACATGGTGTCGCGTTGAAGCAACTCCCCTGGTTCACGCGGTTGTTATGGGGGTGAAACGCTTGCAACGATCCCCGCGGCAGTGGCTGCGGAGGGCGGTTCCGTGCGGACCTGGACAATCGTTGCCGCGTACCGCTGCCGCACGTGCCCGGAGGCTTGGCCGGTCGGCAGGACCGGACGTCAACGCCTTCGGCTGCCGGGCCACCGGGCGATGACCGGAAGTACGCACGCTGCCGACGGCCCCGGGGGCGGGACGAACAGCGCTTCCGCGGTCGTCCGGAGCCCGGTCCCGACCCCACGGAGAGGGGCATCCGGCTGTGACATCGGTCAAGGTTTACCTATGCGGCCCAGACGGGCTGGCCAGGACAGGGGCGGGCGTGCCACGCTGCCGAGAGGCCAGCCTGGTCTGGTGAGAGACCCCGTGCCGCCTTCATGCCACCCCTCGCCGGTGGCCGGGGACCGGTACGGGTGGTCTTGCCCGGCTGCGTGCGGCCCAACGCCGCGTGCTTGACGGCCCGCCCCCGGCGGCGGCCGCGAGAGGCTCGATCCCGGAACCGGGGACGAACCATGCCTGACTTCACCGTGACAGCCATTCACCACCTCGACGGCACCGTCATCGCCGTGACCGGCGAGTTGGACATCCGCACCTGCCCGCGCGTGGAGGAAGCCACCGCCGTCCTGCCCGTCGGGAACAAGACGCTGCACCTTGACCTGTCCGGGGTCTCCTTCATGGACTCCATGGGCCTCAACCTGCTCCTGCGGCTGCGCAACCGCATACACGGCAGCGGAGGCCACCTGGTCCTGGCCGGCGTCCAGGCCCAGCCCTGCGCCGTACTGCGCCTGACGGAGGCGCACGCGCTCTTCGACATCACGTGCACCACCGACGGCCTCATCGGCTCGGCACACTGACGGGCCCAGGCCCTCGTGGCGGGGCGGGACGCGGTACGGCCGGCACCACCCCGCATCGGCGCCGCCGCCGGAGCTCAGTCCGTCGAGGAGGTGTCGGCCGGGGGCCGTGAAGCCGGAGGGGCCGCGGTGAGGTCGCCGGCGGTCAGGACGTGCCGGGCGGTGGTGGTGAGCAGGACGCGGTGCCGGCGGGCGTGGCCGCGCAGGACGGCGAAGGCGTCGTTGAGGGAGGCGCCGCTCCGGGCGGCGAGATAGCCCTTGGCCTGCTCGATGAGGATGCGGCTGTGCAGGGCGGTGTGGAGCTGCTCGTCGACGGTGCCGGTCTGCTGCAGGGTCCGGGCGTGGATCAGGCCGATGGTGGCCGCGTCGGCGAACGCCTGGGCCGTGGACAGGTCCTGCGCGGGCAAGGGGCTGCTGCTGAGCAGCAGGAGGCTCCCCAGGGCCTGCCGGCGCAGCCGCATCGGTACGGCGGCGGCGTAGGTGTAGCCGGCCCCGCGCGCCCGGGCGGTGAAGCGCTCCCAGTCGGCGGGGGCGCGGGCGAGGTCGCCGGGGGCCACCGGGGCAGCGGCGCGGTAGGCCTCCAGGGCGGGGCCCTCGCGCGGGGCCAGGTCCAGGACGCCGGCCAGGGCGGCGCTGGGGTCGCACGGCGCCGGGCTGTACATGTGCTCCGGCTCGGGGTAGGCCAGCAGGACCGCGGCGTCGGCGAGGGCGAAGATGTCACGGCAGCGGGCGGTGAGCTGGTGCAGGAAGTCGATGACGTCGAAGTCCTGGACCAGTGTGTCGGCAAGCTCCACGAAGGTCCGGGCGATCTCTTCGTCCCTGCTCATGTCCTCAACTCCTGGATGCGCGCCGGTCGAACGGCGCGGTGGGCCCCGGGGGATTCACGACGGCAGCTCCCGCAGGATGTCGTGGGCGGCGTCGGCCAGGTCCTGGCCGGCGGCGAACGCCTGGGCCCGCAGCCGTGCCAGCGCCTCGTCCGGCGCGATGCCCAGCCGGTAGCTGAGCACCCCGGTGGCCTGGTGCACCTCGGCCCGGTGCAGCTCGATCATGCCCGCCGTGCCCGGCCCGTCGCCGGAGGCGTCGCTGTCCGGCCGCCAGGCCAGCAGCCGGCCGGCCAGCGCGTCGGCCACCCGCAGCCCGTCCGCCGCCTGGAGCCGCGTCAGCCCGCCCGGCTGCGTACGGTAGCCCGACAGGGTCCCCAGGCGGGCCAGTCCGGACCGGACCGGCCACACGAACACCGCCCGCACCCCCATCGTCCCGGCCTCGGCGGCGAACTGCGGCCACCGCTCGTCCGCCCGCAGATCCACGACCTGGCAGGGGACGTCGACGAAGTCAGCCGTCACCCCCGGCCCCTGCCCCAGGGTGAACTGGACGTCCTCCAGCCAGGCGCTGGTGTCGTCGCTGAACCACACCAGCTCCGAACCCGACCGCATGGACACCGCGATGCCGTCCAGACCCAGCACCCGCGCACACCGCGCCGACCACACACGGTGCTGCTCCTTGCCGACGGCCTCCCCCAGGCCGCCGAGCACTTCCTGCACAGACATGCGCTGCTCCACCCTGAAAGCCCTCCGCGCCGGGACCGGACCGACTCCACCAGACGGCCCCGTTCTGTATCCGGAACGCTACCCCTCCCCCGCCCGGCACCGCCGTGCCTTCGGGAAGAAGGCGTCACCCCGGTAGACCGGCAGGCCCGGCGGGCGGGCCCGGCGGCGCCGAGGGACCGGGCGGGGGCGGGCCGCCCGCGGGGGTGTGGGCGCGGCGGTAGGCACGGGGGGTGGTACCGGTGAGCGCGCGGAAGTGGCGGCGCAGGGCGGCGGGCGAGGTGAACCCCGTCGCGCCGGCGACGCCTTCGACGGGCGTGTCCGTCTCCCGCAGCAGCCGCATCGCCTCGTGCAGGCGGGCCCGCAGGACGTACTGGAGCGGGCTGAGCCCGGTGTGGGCGCGGAAGCGGCGCGTCACGCCGCTGGGGCTGGTGCGCGCGTGGGCGGCGATCTCGGCGAGCGTGAGCGGGAGGTGGAGGTGCGTCTCGATCCACCGCAGGGTGGGTTCGAGGCCCGCGCTCTCGGCGAGCTCCCGGTCGATGGCCTCCTGAACGCTGTCCGCGTCCCCGTGCAGCGGCGTGATCAGCTCCCGTGACGTCTCCCCGGCGACGCGGCGGCCGTGGTCGCGGGCCAGCAGGCGCAGACAGACGTCCATGCCCCCGAAGACCCCGGCCGCCGTCCAGAACGGCCCGTCCTCGACGACCGTGCCGACCGGGTCGACGTCGATACGGGGGTACAGCGCGGCCAGTTCCTCCACGTGCCGCCAGCCGGTCGTGGCCCGGCGGCCGTCCAGGAGGCCGGTGGCCGCGAGCGTGAACGTGCCGGTGCCGACGGCGGCGACACGGCCGCCCCGGGCCGCCGCCGCACGCAGCGCGGCGGCGACACCCTCGGGGGGCTGCCCGGCACGGGGGCCGTCGTGCCCGGGAACGAGTACGACGTCGGCGTCCGCCAGGTCTTCCAGGGTGCCCGGCAGGCGGACGGCGAGCGCCGGGCCCGGGCCGCCGGTCGCCCGGAACCCGGGTGCCGCGCAGAGCCTGACCTCGTAGGACACACCGGGGTGCGCGCGGCAGGCGGTGCCGAGGACGAGGCCGGGCGTGGTGAGGTGGTGGCCCGGAGCCCCGTCGAGGGCGAGGACGGCGATCACTGACATGTCGGGAATCCAACCATCCGCTCGGCACGGCCGACGTGAGCCACCTGCGGAGTACGCCGGCCGGTTGCGCCTACGGGGCCGTCCGTCGGCCGCGCCCACGGGGGCCCTCCGTCGGCCGCGCCTACAGGGGTCGTCCGTCGGCCGCGTGCGTCGTCGATCAGCCGCTCTTGTGGATCGTCTTGTGGATCCAGCTCTTGAAGGCGGGCACGTTGGAGTAGAGTCCCGGCCCCGTCCCGCAGCCCTCGCGGAGGCTGCCCGGCCCGGAGGTGGCCCCGATCAGCTCCCAGCGGCCGTTCTTGCCGCGCTGGAGCTGCGGGCCGCCGGAGTCGCCGTTGCACGCCATGGCCTTCGGCTTCGGGCTGACCGTGCACAGCCGCGTCTTGCCCGCCCAGCCGGGTGCGCACTCGCTCACCGCGCCCCGGCGCGTGTCCAGTTGCTGGAGGCGGTTCGGGAACTTCGCGTCCTCCAGCGACGGCGCCTCGACGACCGTGCCGTAGCCGAGGATCCGGGTGGGCGTGCCGACCGGGCCCGGCTTGTCGGCGATGCGGACGGGCTTCTGGGAGACGGGGCGGTCCAGGCGTATCAGCGCGAGGTCGTTCTTGTTGAACGAGGTGCCCGTCATGTCCTGGACGTAGCCGGGCGCGGTGACGACCTTGTCGATGTTGCGGACGGAGCCGCCGGTCGTACGGTGGTCGCTGCCGACGCGGATCTTGCCGGTCAGCGTGGCCAGTTCGGGGTTGACGCAGTGCGCGGCCGTGAGGACCCACTGCCTGTCGACCAGCGTCGCGCCGCACTGGGCGCCGTACTCCTCGACCGGCACCGTCGCCATGAACGGGTAGTGCCGCGTGGCGTCCTCGCCGTTGACGATGGCGCTCGCGCTGCCGGTCGTCACCGTGACGCCGAGCAGCGCGGTCGCGCCGAGGGCCGCGGCGCCGCGGGCGAGCAGCCGGCGCGGTCCGCGCCGGGCGCGGTCGGCGGGGCCGGCGGGAGCGGCGGAAGGGGAGGAAGGGGTTCCGGAGACGGGAGCGGTGTCCGTGGCGTGCATGAACGGGCCTTTCGCAAAGAGTGCTGAAGCGTGCGTGGGCGAGGCGTCGTGCGCCTGCGTCCCGCCGCTCTGCGATCATCCTTCGCGGACGGAACCCGCGAACAGCGGCTGCGGTGTCACCCTGGGCTAAATTCTGGACATGTCAGTGATCGCCGTCCTCGCCCTCGACGGAGTCCCGGGGCACCAGCTCACCGCCCCCGGTCTGGCCTTCGCCACGGCGGCCAGGCACCACCACCCGGTCGCGTACGAGGTGCGGGTCTGCGCGGGGCCGGGGTTCCGGGGCACGGGCGGCCCCGCGCCCTTCGGCGTCGAGACGCCCTGGGGCATGGAGGGGCTCCACGACGCCGACACGGTGCTGCTGCCGGGGCACGAGGGCTTCCGCGCCGCGCCGCCGCCCGGGGTCGCGGACGCCCTGCACGCCGCGGTGGCGCGCGGGGCCCGCGTCGGCGCCGTCGGCACCGGCACGTTCACGCTCGCGGCCACCGGCCTCCTGGACGGCCGCCGAGCGGCCACCAGCCGGCGGCACGCGCGGGAGCTGGCGCGGCTGCACCCCCGCGTCGACGTGGACCTCGAGGGGTCCGCGGTGGCCGACGGCCCCTTCCACAGCGCGGCCGGGGTGCTCGGAGGCGTCGACCTGTGTCTGCACCTGATCACCCTGGACCACGGGGAGTCGGTGGCCATCGAGACGGAGCGGCAGCTCTTCCTGCATCTGCACGCGGAGCCGGGGGACGCCGACGGGAGGGCTCCCGGGACGGCTCCCGGGGCGGGGGCGCGGGACGGCCTCGCGCGGCCCGGGTCGCGAGCCGCTCAGGGGGCCGCCGCCGAGGCCGCGTACAACGCCGTCACCCCGCCCGGCAGCAGCCTCGAACCGGTGACGCGATGGATGGAGGCCAACCTCCACCACCCGCTCACCCTCGACGACATCGCGGGCCGGGCGGGGCTCGGCGTCCGCAGCCTGACCCGCCGCTTCCGCGCCGAGACGGGGCTCGCCCCGCTCCAGTACCTGCTCCGTACGCGGATCCAGCGCGCCCAGCGGCTCCTGGAGCGCACCGACGACCCGGTGGAGCGCGTCGCCGCCCGCAGCGGCCTCGGCACCCCCGCCAACCTGCGCCACCACTTCCAGCGCGCCACCGGCACCAGCCCCACCGTCTACCGCACGGCGTTCCGCGCGCTGGTCTCCGACGTGACCTGGCCGGAACGCCCGGAGCAGCCGTAGCGCACGGCGGTGCCATCGCCGACCCGGCCCCGTCCGACGGGCAAGGGGCTCGCGCACGGCGTTACGTCGTCACCTCAGGTGATCCGCGCCGGTGACGACGAGGGAGACGTTCTGTCCGCCGAAGCCGAACGAGTTGCTGAGCACGGCCTCCTGCGGGACCTCTCGTGGTTCGGTGACCACGTCGAGGTCGATGTCGTCACCGACGCCGCCGTCGGTGAGGTTGCGGGTCGGCGGGATGACGCCGTGCTCCACACTGAGGACGGCGATGAGCGCCTCGATCGCCCCTGCCGCGCCGAAGAGGTGACCGAGCGCCGCCTTGGGGGCCGTCACGGTGGCGCGGCCGAGGACCTGCCCGATCGCGCGCGCCTCGGCGACGTCGCCGACCGGGGTTCCGGTGGCGTGGGCGTTGACGTGGCCTATCCGCTCGGGAGCCAGGCCGGCTTGCGCGAGGGCCTTGCGCATCGCCGACGTCTGACCGCGGCCGTCGGCGGCGGGCGCCGTGATGTGGTGGGCGTCGGCGGCGATGCCGGCGCCCGCGAGGACCGCGTGGACGCGCGCGCCCCGGGCGGCGGCGTGCTCGGCGCTTTCGAGCACCACGACGGCCGCGCCTTCGCTGAGGACGAATCCGCTGCGGTCCGCGGCGAACGGCCGTGACGCCGACGCGGGTTCGGCGGTGTGCCGCGACAGTGCCTGCGCCTGGGCGAAGCCGGCCACGGTGATCGGGGTGATCGCGGCCTCGGTCCCGCCCGCGATGACCACGTCCGCCTCGCCCGCGCGGATGAGCCTGGCCCCCAGGGCGATGGCCTCGGCACCGGAGGAGCAGGCCGAGACGGGCGTGTAGACCCCGGCCCGGGCGCCGTACTCGATGCTGATCAGGGCGGCCGCGGCGTTGGGCATGAGCATCGGGACCGTGCGGGGCGAGACGCGCCGCGTCCCGGCCGCCTCCAGGACGTCGTCCTCCTTCAGCAGCGTCCCTACGCCCCCGATGCCCGTGCCGACCGCTGACGCGAGCCGGTCGGGGTCCACCCGCGGGGCACCGGCGTCGGCCCAGGCCTCGGCCGCCGCGACGAGGGCCGCCTGCTGCGAGCGGTCGAGCCGCCTGGCCCGCACCGGCGGCAGCGACTCGGCGGGGTCGGCCGCCATCGTCCCCGCGACGGTGTCGGGGAGGCCGATGCCCTCGTGGTCTCGCAGGACGCCGCCGCGGATGCCGGACGCGCCCGCGAGCAGGGCTTTCCAGGTGGACTCCACGTCCGCGCCGAGGGGGGTGAGCGCGCCGAGGCCGGTGACGACGACTTCAGTCCGTTGCACGTGCCGGGACCTTTCTTGTATGCGATACAAGCAGAGCTGACCTTGTTGTATCACATACAATTCCGGGATGGAGAAGAAGCGAACCGAACCCCGGGCGTCGTCGTCCCGGTCGCGTGACCGCGGTCGCGCGACGCGGCGCCGGCTGATCGAGGCGACCGCACAGCTCTGCGAGGAACGGTCCGGCGCCGAGGTGAGCGTCGCCGAGATCGCGCACGCGGCGGGCGTCTTCCCCAACCAGGTCACGTACTACTTCGGCTCCAAGGACTCGCTGCTCGTGCACGCCGCCTTCCTCGGCCTGCTGCACGACGCGCGGCGCCTTGAGCGCCTCGGCCGCCAGGCCCCCGACGCGGCGGCGTTCCGGCGCAACGTCGCCCGCGCCGCACTGGCCATGCCCTCGCTCCCCTCGGTCGCGCGGGCGCTGGCCGCCGCGGTGTCCAGGCCCGAACTCGCCCCCGTGGTCGACCGGCACCTGCAGCTGCTGTTCCGGCAGTCCGAGCGGTTCGCGCGCCGGCTCCTCGACCGCCGCGGCTGGCGGGCCCGCCGACCGCTCGCCGTGGAGGCCAGGACCTTCTGGAGCACCGCGCTCGGCGCGGTCCTGCTCGTCCGCGCGGGGGCACACGGCACGGTCGCCGACCTCGACCTCGCCGGGGCGCTGACCATCCACGACGAACCGGACCGCGGCTAGCCCGCCCGAGCGGCCGTCCGTTTCACCAGGCGTGACACGACAGGCCTGGGGTGCCCTGGCCCCGCCGCGCGTACGGGACCCGCGTCAGCGGCCTCGCCGGGTGCCGGGGTGCGGCCGGGAGCGGAAGGTGCGGCGGTAGGTGTCCGGGGCGACGCCCACGGTGCGGGCGAAGTGGCGGCGCAGCGTGGTGGCGGTGCCCATGCCGGTGGCCGCGGCGATGGAGTCGACGGTCCGGTCGGTGGTCTCGAGGAGTTCCTGGGCGCGGCGGATGCGCTGGCTGTGCAGCCACCGCAGCGGGGTGGTGCCGGTCACCCGCTTGAAGTGGCGGCCCAGGTGGCGTGAGCTCATCCGGGCCCGGCGGGCCAGGTCCTCCACGGTGAGCGGCTCGTCCAGCCGCTCCAGCACCCAGGGGATGAGGTCGGTGAGCGGATGGTTGCCCGGGGCGGGGACGGGGGTGGCGATGAACTGGGCCTGGCCGCCCTCCCGGTGGGGCGGTACGACCAGGCGCCGGGCGATCGTGTTGGCGATCGACGCGCCGTGGTCGAGGCGGACCAGGTGCAGGCAGAGGTCCATGGCGGCGGCCTTGCCCGCGGAGGTGAGCACGCTGCCGTTGTCGACGTAGAGGACGTCCGGGTCCACCGTGACCTTCGGGTGGCGGCGGGCCAGTTCCCGGGTGTGCGCCCAGTGCGTGGTGGCCCGTTTGCCGTCCAGGAGGCCGGCGGCGGCCAGGACGAAGGCGCCGGTGCACAGGGAGGCCACGCGGGCGCCCGCCTCGTGGGCCGCGCGTACCGCGTCGACGAGGTCGGCGGGCGGGTCCTGGCCGGTGTCGGCCCAGCCCGGGACGATCACGGTGTCGGCGCGGGCGAGGTCGTCGAGGCCGTGGTCGGGCGCGAGGCGGAAGCGGCCGACCCGCACGGTGTCCGGCCCGCAGAGCCGGAAGCGGTACCAGGGTTCCACGATGTGGGTCAGGTCGGCGCCGAACACCTCGGTGGCGAGGGACAGTTCGAGGTGCAGCATGCCGTCGGTGACGGCCAGCGCGACGGTGGGCATGTCCGGAAGTGTATGGGTCATGTCGTTGCGGACACTCGTGTGGGGCTGCCGCGGCGCGACAGGATCCGTACGGCACGGCGCGCCGGTCCACGGGGACCGGGGCGCGGCGGGTCGTCCGCATCCGGACGCGTACGAGGGAGCAGGGCTCATGGGATCGGGACAGACGGTGGCGGTGTTCGGCGCCTACGGACACACCGGGCGGTTCGTGGTGGCGGAGCTGGCGGCGCGCGGGTTCGTCCCGGTGCTGTCCGGCCGCGACGCCGGCAAGCTGAAGGCGCTGGCCCACGACAGCGGGTACGAGGCGCGGGTGGCGACGGTCGACGCCCCCGAGTCGCTCGACCGCGCGCTGGCCGGTGCCGCTGCCGTGCTCAACTGCGCGGGGCCGTTCGCCTCGACGACCGCCCCCGTGATCGAGGCGGCCCTGCGGGCCGGGATCCCGTACCTGGACGTGGCGGCCGAACTCGAGGCCACCATGGACACCTTCGCGCACTTCGCCGACCGGGCACGTGCGGCGGGCGCGGTGGTCGTCCCGGCGATGGCCTTCTTCGGCGGCCTCGGCGACCTGCTGGTCACCGCGGCCATGGGTGACTGGACGCGGGCGGACGAGGCACACATCGCCTACGGCCTGAGCGGTTGGCACCCCACCGCCGGTACGCGGCTGTCGGGCGCGGTCTCCCGCGAGCGGCGCGGCGGGCGGCGCATGCGCTTCGCGAACGGGCAGTGGGAGTACCGCACCGACGCCCCGCCCACCCTGGAGTGGCGCTTCCCCGAGCCGATGGGCCCCCGGACGGTGGTCGGGGAGTTCACCATGGCCGACGTGGTGACCGTCCCCACCCATCTGTCCGTCCCGGACGTGACCACCTACATGACGGCCGACGCGGTCCGCGACATCGCGTCCCCGGACACACCGCCCCCGTCAGCGACCGACGGGAGCGGCCGGTCCGACCAGACCTTCCTCATCGACGCGGTCGTCCGCGCGGGCGGCACCGAGCGCCGCGCGGCGGCCCACGGCCAGGACATCTACGCCGTCACGGCCCCCCTCGTCGTGGAGGCCCTCGACCGCGTCCTCACCGGCCGCACCCGCACGACCGGCGTCGCCGCGGCAGGCGCGCTCTTCGACGCCCGTGACGTCCTGCGGGCCTTGGCGCCGCACGTCAGGTTGGTGAAGGCTGAGTGGTAGGGGGTGACACTGCGGTGCTCGCGGTCGGTCCGGTGGGGGCCGGCCACCGCTGGCGCTCCGTGCGTCCGCAGCCGCCCGCGGCGGGCGCGTCGGCGTCCTGGGCGCCGCCGTCGCGGCCAGGCTGCCCGCGGGGGCGTCACGCCGTACGAACCGGCTGGTCACCGGTCGAGGACGGTTCGGGGGTGTGGGGTTCGGCGTCCGCGAGGTCCCGGTGGCGGGTCTCGGTGGCGCAGCCGAGGGCGATGACGGTGAGCAGGACGGCGGTCATGACGTAGAGGGCGATGGGCGCGGCGCTGTCGTACTCGGCGAGCAGGGCGGTGGCGATGAGCGGGGCCGGGGCGCCGGCGGCCACGGACGAGAACTGGGCGCCGATCGACGCCCCGGAGTAGCGCATGCGGGTGGCGAACAGCTCGGAGAAGAACGCCGCCTGCGGGGCGTACATCGCGCCGTGGAAGAGGAGCGCCACGGTGACGGCGGTGATGAGCGCCACGAAGGACTGGCGGTCGACCAGGGTGAAGAACGGGTGGATCCAGACGCCCGTGCCGAGGGCGCCGACGAGGTAGACGGGGCGGCGCCCGACCCTGTCGGAGAGGGCGCCCCACAGGGGGATGGTCACGAAGTGCACGGCAGAGGCGATCAGGACGGCGTTGAGCGCGGTCTGTTTGCTCGTGCCGGCGTGCTCGGTCGCGTACACGAGGATGAACGCGGTGACGACGTAGTAGGAGATGTTCTCCGCCATGCGCGTGCCCATGGCGATGAGGACGTCCCGCCAGTGGTCGCGCAGGACGGCGACCAGGGGCGGCTTCTCGCGCGGGGCGCGTGCGGCCCTGTCCGGTTCGCCCGCGGCGAGGGCGGCCTCGCGGCGTTCGGCCGCGGCGAGGGCGGCCTTGAAGACGGGCGATTCGTCGACGGAGAGCCGGATCCACAGCCCGACGAGCACCAGCACGCCGGAGAACAGGAACGGCACCCGCCACCCCCAGGAGGTGAACGCGGCGTCCGACAGGGTCGCCGTCAGCGTGGCGAGGACGCCCGTGGCCAGCAGCTGCCCGGCGGGCGCCCCGGTCTGCGGCCACGAGGCCCAGAAGCCGCGCCGCCGGGCGTCTCCGTGCTCCGCCACCAGCAGCACCGCGCCGCCCCACTCGCCGCCCAGGGCGAACCCCTGGACCAGGCGCAGCGCGGTGAGCAGCAGGGGGGCGGCCGAGCCGACGGTGGCGTGGGTGGGGAGCAGGCCGATCAGGAAGGTCGCGCCGCCCATCATCAGCAGGCTGTACACCAGGAGCTTCTTGCGGCCCAGCCGGTCGCCGAAGTGGCCGAAGACGAGGGCGCCGAGGGGGCGGGCGGCGAAGCCGACGGCGTAGGTCAGGAAGGACAGGAGCGTGCCGACCAGGGGGTCGGAGTCGGGGAAGAAGAGCTTGTTGAACACGAGCGCGGCGGCCGCGCCGTAGAGGAAGAAGTCGTACCACTCGATGGTGGTGCCGATGACACTGGCCGCCACGATCTTCTCGAGGTTCCGGGGGGCCTGGGGTTGGGCTGAGGACGGGGACGGCATGCGGAGCACCACTTTCGAGACGGTGGCTGAGGTTGTGTCCGGTCGTGCACCAGAGTGGGTTCGCCGGCCCGCTCTCCGTCATGTGCGGGGCGCACACTGGTCCTTCGGTGATGTCCTCGCCGCAGCCATGGCGGGCCGTGCGTGGCCGCTGCCGCGCGGTGCGGCTGCGTACGCGGGTGCGGCTGCCCGGCGCCTCGGGAGCGCCGCGGGGATCAGGTGCGTGGCGGTGTGCTGTGGCAGGTGAAGCTGCGTGCGGCGGCGGGATCGCCGTGGCCGCGGTACCTCGGCCAGGAGGGGAAGGCGCACAGCGGCCGGGTGCGGGCGTGTCCGGCGGGACCGGCGTCGGTGACGACAGGCCGTGAGGGCGCCGTGCCGTGCTCCGTCCAGTCCTCCAGGGCGCTGAGTGAGTCGTAGCTCGCCGCGAAGGACGCGTCGACGTTGACGTGGTTGGCGCCCGGGATGAGATAGAGCCGGGCGAACGAGTCGGTGGCGTGCGGGCCCACGCGTCGCTGGACGCGCCGGAAGTACTCGACGGTGGAGCGGTGGCTGACGAGTTCGTCGGCGGTGCCGTGCAGCAGCAGGAGTTTCCCGCCCGCCGCGGCGAAGCGGCGCAGGTCGGCGTCGTTGACGTCCTGCAGGGCGGAGAGACGGCTGATGCGGTGGCGCCAGGCACCGGGGCGGCGGGGGTCGACGGCCAGCGGGTCGTGCGCCGGGTCGCGGGTGACGAAGTACCGCACCCACTGGTCCCAGAACTGGACGCCGTAGCCGCTGTCCTTCGGCATGGGGTTCCCGGGGGCGCGGGCGCCCATGCCCAGCAAGGGGGTCGTCATGTCGGCGCCGGAGAGGAAGGGGAATCCGGGATAGCCGGTCTCACCGCTGGCGAGGCGGTACGTCCAGCGCAGGGGTGAGGAGAGCGCCTCGACGGCGTGGATCTGCCGGTCCGACAGGCAGGTGTCCGCGGTGTCCCCGCCGCCCGGGCAGCGCAGGGTGCGGGGATCGAAGCGGCAGCCCGCCTCGTGCGAGATGACGCCGTCGCGCAGGGCGTCGTCGCCGTCGCAGGACCTCATCACGCCGCGGTACAGGAGGTCCTGTTCCGCGCGGTTGAGGAAGGCGCCCGGGCGGGAGAGGAGCTGGGCCTCGTAGCCGAAGAAGAGGTTGAGGGCGGCGGCGTTCCAGGCGGGGTAGGCGGAGATGACGCCGTCGAAGTCGGTGGGCCAGCGCTGGGCGACGGCGAGTGCTTCGCGGCCGCCGCTGGAGCCGCCCGCGATGTAGCGGTGGGCGGGGGCGGCGCGGTAGTGCGTGCGGATGATGTGGCCGGCGGCGTCGTGAGTCTTCTTCAGTGCGTCGCCCGCGAAGTTGCGTACGGCCTCGTCGTTGACGCCGAAGGAGCCGTCCAGGGAGGTGGTGGGGGTGAAGTCCGGGGCCGCCTGGTGGCCGGAGTCGCCGGCGTAGGTGGCGTAGCCGCGGCCGAGCGGGCGCGGCCGGTCGGTCGGGCCGAAGGGGACGTCGCCGGTGACGTCGGGGATGGTGCCGTCGTAGCCTCCGCCGCCGAACATCATCGACTTCCCGTTCCACCGCTGGGGCAGGGCGACGCGCAGGGTGATGTCGGGGGCGCGCGGGTCCACGGGGTGGAGGGCGGCGTCGACGCGGCAGTACGCGCCCGTGGCGGACGTCCCGCCGCCGGCCGGCGCGACGGTGCGCGCGGCGGTCACCTCGCCTCCCGTGGTGGGCAGCCCGATCACCGAGGCGGGCAGGCGCAGACCGCGCAGTCTGCCGCAGTCGGCCGGTGTCCGGGCGGCGTGGGCCGGGGACACCTGGGCGGGGTGCGCCGGGGGCGTCCGGGCGGCGTGGGCCGGGGAGACGCGGGGGGCGGGTGCCGGGGGCGGGAGCGCGCCGCTCACCAGGGCGCAGACGAGTCCTGTCGCGGCGATGGTCTTCTGCATGGCGTCTCCGTCGCTCGGCCTCGTGTCGCGGGGCGTCAAGGCTACGGAGCGTGCCGTCGGGGGCGGCATGGGCCGGGCGCACACAGACGCCGCCCGCGAGGTGTGCCGGCCCGCGGGCGTACCCGCTACGGCTTGCTGACTTTCAGCAGCCGCATGGCGACCTGTATCTCCAGGAGGCGTTCCGGGTCGCGCCAGGAGGCGCCGAGGAGCTGGCTGATCCGGCCCAGGCGCTGGGTGACGGTGTTGACGTGCAGGTGCAGTTCGCGTGCGGTGTTGCGGGCGTGCCGGCCGGTGCGGCAGTAGGTGTCGAGGGTGCGCACCAGGTCGGAGTGGTGGGTGCGGTCGTACGCGAGGACGGGGCCGATGGCGGACTCGACGAAGGAGGCGGCGACCGGCTCGCCGCCGAAGAGGGCCCCGACGAATCCGAGTCCGCGTGTGTCGGCGACCTCGCCGGTCCTGCCGAGGGCGATCAGGGCGCGCAGGCAGTTGTCCGCCTCGCGGAAGGCGGCGGCGACGCGGCCGAGGTCCGCGGCCCGCGCCGTCCCCGCGGTGACGGGGTGCCCGCAGGTCCGCGCGAGCTCGTCCACGGCCCGGCGCGCCGGGGCCTCGGGGTCGTCTCCCGGCAGCAGCAGGATGACGGTGTCGCGCTGGAAGGCCGCCAGGCCGTGGGCGCGCCGGGCGATGGCCGCGGCGGCGGCGTGGATCCGCTCGCGCGGTTCGTCGCCGACCCGGGCCACCACCACGGTGCGGCAGGTGGCGAGGTCGACGCCGAGCAGGGCGGCCCGGTGCCGCAGGAGGTCGTGGTCCTCGCCGCGGGCGGTCAGCAGGTCCGCCAGCAGCTCCCCGCGCACGCGCGCCTCGGCCTCCGCCATGCGTCTGCGGGTGACGAGCACGAGGGAGGCCACCAGTGCGGCCCTCTCCAGGATGCGCCGGTCGGCGGCGTCGACCTGCGCGGCGGCGCTCAGGACGATCGTCCCCAGGGGCTCGGACTCCGTGATGAGGGGAACGGCGCACCGCGTCGCGCGGACCACGGTGCGCCCCGCCTGCCAGGCGTCCGCGCTGAGCCGCTCGAGGTCGTCGGCCGGCACCGCGTCCTGACCGCAGGACCGGGCCACCACGGTGCCCTCCTCGTCGAGGACGACCACCGTGCCGGCGACCGCGGCCGCGGTGGCCCGGACGACTTCGTCGACGCCGTTGCCCTGGATGACCAGGCGCGTGAGGCGTTCGTGGAACTCGGCGGTGCGTTCCAGGTCCGCCATGTGGGAGCTGATGGTGTCGTTGGCGACCCGCAGCTCCGCCACGGCCTCCTGGGCGGCACTGAGCAGGCGGCTGTTCTCGATGGCCACAGCGGCGTGTGAGCCGAGCATCATCAGGACGGTGATGTCGCGGCTGCTGAACGCGCGCTGACTGCGGTGGGCGGCCAGCAGCACCCCGATCACCTCCTGGTCGAGTTTGACCGGCACCCCCAGCAGGGACTCGATCCGCTCCGCGGCGACGGTCCCGTCGATCTCACCGGTGTGGTCGAAGGAGTCGTCGGTGAGGTACGAGGCCACGGCATACGGCTCGCCCGTCCGCGCCACGATCCCGCCGACGCCGGTGCCGACCGGCAACCGCAGCTCGCGCAGCAGGCCGGAGATGTTGCCCGCGGCCGCCTTGATGTAGCTGTCGCCGCGGCCGCGGTCGCTGAGGCTGATGTAGGCCAGGTCGCAGTCCAGCAGCCGCCGCGCCCGGTCGGCGATCGCCTGGAGGATGGGGTCGAGGGCCCGCAGGGAGGCCAGGTCGTTCGCGGTGTCGTTGAGCAGGTGGAGTTCCGCCTCGGTGCGGCGGTGCCGCAGGAGTCTCTCCCGCAGGCGCAGCGCGATCGCCCGCTCCTCCTTCAGCGCGTCGAGGCACTCGGCCGGCTCCCCCGCGGCGCGCGCCGCCGCGACCACTTCGTCGAAGGACTCCAAGTCGGCGTCGTTGAGCAGGAGTTCGAGGAAAGACTTACCGTACGTCCGTGCCATCGGCCCTCCGTCGAGCTGTGCCTGCGCGGCCCGGCAAGTATGGCGCCGCGCCGCCGGGGAGGCACGGCAGCGGTCCTGCACGGGAGGGGTTTGCCACGCGATGGCAGGGGGCTGCCACGCGATGGCAGGGGGCTGCCGCGCACCGCCCTCCGCGGAGCCGCCCGCGCCGTCCCCGCGGCCGACCCGCGAACGGCCCGCGCGCTCACGGCGCGCCGAGGTTGCGGCGGATGCCGTTCTCCAGGCGCTGTGCCACCTCCTCGCCCCGCCCGGGCGGCCAGGTCAGCAGCCCGCCCCCCGAGGCACGGCCCCGCTGCCCGGCGCCGAGCGGCTCGTCGAGCGTGGGGAAGGCGACCTCGGCCGACAGGTGGGGCGCCAGGCTGTCGAGGATGTTCCTGGTCAGGTCCAGTCCGATGAAGTCCGCGTTCTCCATGGGCCCCACGGCTGACCAGCGCAGGCCCAGGCTGGCCCGCACGACCGTGTCGATCGTCACCGGATCGCAGACCTCCTGCTCCAGCAGGTGCAGTGCTTCCCGTACGAGCGCGAACTGGAGCCGGTTGCCGATGAACCCCGGGACGTCACGGTGCAGGCGCACCGTCGTCTTGCCCATCCCGTTCAGCACGTCGCACGCTTCCTGCACGAACTGCTGGTCCGTCTCCGCGCCCGGGGCGACCTCGACCAGCGGGATGAGGTAGGCCGGGTTCCACCAGTGCACCCCCACCAGCCGTCGCGGATGCCGCATGCCCTTGGCCACGTCGGTGAGCGGCAGCACCGAGGTGGTGGACCACACCGGCATCACGGCCGGGATCCTCGCTTCCAGCGCCTCCAGGACCCGGTGCTTGACGTCGAGTCGCTCGGGGACGGCCTCCACCACGGCATCCACGCACGACGCCAGGTCCGACAGGCTCTTCGCCGCGGTGACGCGTGCGGTGGCCACCCCGACGTCACCCGGCGGCATGTCGCAGCGTTCGAGGGCCCGCACGGTCCGCTCGTCGAGTGAGGCGAGGGCGGCGGGGTCCTCGTCGTACACGACGACACGGTGCCCCGCCTGCGCGAGGGCAACGGCGATTCCGTGCCCCATGAGCCCGCCGCCGATGATTCCGAACCGGGTCATTGCGTGTCCTCCGAGTCTGGGCGGATGTGCGGTGACGTGCGCGCTCGCGGCACCTGGGCGCCGTCGGCGCACGGGGCGGCACGCAGCCGGAACGAGCCGGAGCGGCCGACCCGTACGAGCCCGGGCGACCAACTGGAACGGCCTTGAACGGCCTTGACCGGCCGTCCGAAACGATCCGGAGCGGCAGCAGGCGGCGCACGCGTCGACGGCCCGGGCGGCTGCTCGTACGGCAGGCGGCGGCCACGACGACCGCACGGCGTCGGCGGCCCCGCCGCGCCGCCACGACGGTATGACGCCTGCGCCGGGCGCTGCGAGGGGAGCAGCGCACATACGCGGCGCGCCGGGCGTGTGCGCGATGGCCACACGGCGCCCACGGGACCGGACCCACGGCACACCCAGCGCGTGCCGTCGATAGGCGCGTGAGCGTGCGGGCCCGCCCCCGGCGCCCGCGACGCGTCCCGGCCGCCGGGGCCGGGACGTCATGGCTGAAGCGCACACCGGCGGAGGCGAAAGACGTGCGCCGTGCCCATCTGCCCCCCGCGATCTGCGGTTCTAGCGTGCTCCGTGTCACATCACCCCCCACCCCTGTCGGCGTCCCCGGGCGCGAGCCGCACGTCAGCGCCCGGTGACGGTACGACGGTCAGGAGCATCTCCATGCTGTACGCGTCCACCAGGTCCGGCGGGGCGGCGTCGCCCCGCACCGGCGACCGGCGGCCCGCCCGTGCGCGGCGGCTGCTGCGCGCCTCCCTCGCCGCCCTGCTGACCACGGGTCTGCTGGGTCCGGCCGCCCAGGCGTCCGGCGCGGCGCCCCAGTCTGCCGCCGCTGACGCTGCCGCCGCTGCCGGACACGACCCCGTGATCATGATCCCCGGCATGACCGGCTCACCGGCCAGCATGAACCCGATGAAGTCCAACCTGCAGAGCAACGGCTGGCCCGCGAACCGGCTGTTCACCTGGACCGACAGCAGCTCCATGACGCAGGACCTGGCCAAGGCGGCACAGCAGCTCTCGGCCAAGGTCGACCAGGTCCGCGCCCAGACCGGGGCCGACAAGGTCGTCCTCGCCACGTGGTCCGCCTCCACCCTGGCCGCCCGGTACTACATCAAGAACCTCGACGGCGCGGACAAGGTCTCGCAGTACATCGGCATCGCCGGGCCCCAGCACGGCACCGCCAACAACGGCTGCCAGTGGTACGTGTCCTGCCAGCAGTTCGCCTCCCCGAACACCCCGTTCCTCAAGGCGCTGAACAACCCCTCGGAGGTCCCCTTCAACGACAGGATCGACTACCTCACGATCAGGTCGTCCGCCGACTACAACGCCACCCCCGTCGACACCGCGAAGCTCGCCGGAGCCGACGAGAACCACCTCATGAGCGGACCGATGGCACCCAGCCACTTCACGATCGTCTCCAACGCCACGGCGCTGGCGAAGATGCGCTCCTTCATCATCGCGCACGAGAACGACTGACATCCCGCCCGGTCAAGGAGGGGTGCGCCGGCGGCGCCGGGCGCCGCACCCGACAGCGCCCGGCACCGCCGGTCCGCCCCCTCCGCACGCCGACACGAAGGGCCTTCCCACTTCCATGGACAAGACGATGCCGTCGGCCTCGCGCGCAGTGGCCGACATCCCCGCCGGAGCGACGCTGGCCGTCGGCGGGTTCGGCCTCAGCGGCGTACCCGAGACCCTCATCCGGGCGCTCCACGAGCAGGGCGCCACCGACCTCCAGGTGGTGTCCAACAACTGCGGCGTGGACGGGCGCGGCCTGGGGATCCTGCTGGGCTCGGGACGCATAGCCCGCGTCACCGGCTCCTACGTCGGTGAGAACAAAGAGTTCGCCCGCCAGTACCTGAGCGGGGAACTGGAGGTGGAACTGGTGCCCCAGGGCACGCTCGCCGAACGGCTGCGGGCCGGCGGCACGGGCATCCCCGCCTTCTACACCCCGGCCGGGGTCGGCACCCAGGTCGCCGCCGGCGGACTGCCCTGGCGCCACGCCCCCGTGGGCACCTCCCGGCCGGAGGCCGGGGGCGGAACGGTCGCCCTCGCCTCGCCGCCCAAGGAGACTCGGGTCTTCGCCGGACGCGCGCACGTCCTGGAGTACGCCATCACCACCGACTACGCGCTGGTGCGGGCCTGGCGCGGCGACCGCCACGGCAACCTCGTCTTCCGCCGGGCCGCCGCCAACTTCAACCCGCTCGCGGCCATGGCCGGCCGGATCACCGTCGCCGAGGTCGAGCAACTGGTCGAACCCGGCGCACTGGACCCCGACCACATCCACGTACCGGGTGTCTTCGTCCAACGCGTCGTCGAGCTCACCCCGGCGCAAGCGGCCGACAAGCCGGTCGAGAAGAGGACGGTGCGTGCCCGATGACCTGGACCCGCGAGCAGATGGCCGCCCGGGCCGCCGCCGAACTCACCGACGGCTCCTACGTCAACCTCGGGATCGGCCTGCCCACCCGCATCCCCGGCCACCTCCCGCCCGGTGTGCACGTCGTCCTGCACTCCGAGAACGGCATCCTGGGCACCGGCCCCTACCCGTACGAGGACCAGGTCGACCCCGACCTGATCAACGCGGGCAAGGAGACCGTCACCGTGCTGCCCGGGGCGGCCTTCTTCGACTCGGCCCTGTCCTTCGGCATGATCCGCGGCGGCCACATCGACACCGCGGTCCTCGGTGCCATGCAGGTCTCCGCACGGGGCGACCTCGCCAACTGGATGATCCCCGGCAAGGTGGTCAAGGGCATGGGAGGCGCGATGGACCTCGTCCACGGCGCCCGCCGCGTCGTCGTCCTCATGGACCACACCGCCAAGGACGGCAGCCCCAAGATCGTGGAGGAGTGCGCGCTGCCCCTCACCGGCGAGCGGTGCGTCCACCGCGTCATCACCGACCTCGGCGTCCTCGACGTGACGCCCGACGGCCTGGCCCTGGTGGAGACCACCCCGGGCACCACCGTCGAAGACGTCCTCACCAGCACGGCCGCACCCGTACGTCTCGGCCATGTGTCGGCTGCCTGCTGACACGGCCGGACCGGTCGGCCCTCCGACCACGCGCGTGTCTGTCGTAGTCCCCCACAGGCAACACCCCTGCGAACAGAGGAGAGTCATGGTTTCCCTGCCCCGCTCACTGAAACGCCCTCGCCCGCGCCGCGCCGTCGGCACCGTGCTCGCGGCCGTGGCCCTGCTTGCGGCGAGCGGCGTCACGGGCACGACCCCGGCCCGCGCGTCGGCCTCCGCCTGCCCCTCCGTCAACGGCCAGTGGGCCGCCCCCGGCCCGTTCGCCGTCAGCTCCGCGTCCAACGGCCGGGGCACGACCGTCTTCCGGCCGACCGACCTGGGCACGCTGGGCTGCACCACGCACCCGGTCGTCCTGTGGAACAACGGGGCCCGCTCCGGCCTCGACCGGTACGCCCCGCTGCTGAACCACCTGGCGTCGCACGGCTTCGTCGTCGCCGCGGCGGAGGGCAACGCGGGCACCGGCGGCCCCATGCTGCGCGGCCTGGACTACCTGACCGCGGAGAACGGCCGGGCGGGCAGCCCCTACCAGGGCAAGGTGGACCTGGGCAACGTGGGTGCCACCGGCCATTCCTTCGGCGGCGGAGCGGCCGTCGACGCCGGGGCCGACCCCCGGGTGGACACCATCGCGCCGATCTACCCCCTCGCGTTCAGCAGCGGCAGCCGGGTGCGGGGCCCGGCGGTGTTCTACGCCGGGCAGAACGACACCGTCGTGCCGCCCTCGACGGTCCGCAGGACCTACAGCCAGGCCATGCAGGTGCCCGCCGTCTACGCCGAACAGCGCGGCGCCGACCACTACGGCATCCCCGGCCTGCACGGCCCCGTCACCGCGTGGTTCCGCTTCCACCTGATGCGCGACGAGCAGGCTCGCGGCCTCTACTTCGGGCCCGGCTGCACCTACTGCGCGTCCTCGTTCTGGTCGGTCTTCGAGCGCAACCCCCGCGCCCAGGCCGTCCCTGGCCCCTGACCGCACACCACCGGGCGGAGACCCCCACGTACGCGGCCCGCCTCCCGCTCAGACGCCCTTGCGGAGCCGTTCGGTGATGACGCGGCCGATGTCGGGGGTCACCCGGTGATGAGGGGTGTCGACCTTCAGGGCGGCTGCCAGGTCGGGTGCGTGCACGTCCACCACGGCTTCGACAAGGTCGGCGAGGGCGCCCGCGGAGGCGCGGGTGCGGTGCCGGGCCGTGAGGGCGAGCACGGCGGCGGCGAGGGCCGCGGGCCACCAGAGCAGGCCGGGCAGCAGGTACAGCAGGGCCCAGGAGGCGGTCAGCAGGGACGAGGAGAAGCTGTCCCGCGCGGTTCTGAGCGCCTCCTGCACGGTGTCCGGCACGACCAGCCAGAGCCGGGGCCAGCAGGAGGCGAGGTCAAGGCCGTACTCGTGCCACACGCGGGCCTCCGCCGCGGCCAGCCGGTCCCCCGTCCAGGTGGGGTGGGCGGGCGCCATGAGGGCGATCGCGTTGCGGGCCGCGACCAGTTCGCCGTGGAGCGGCCCCGGGGCGCTCTCCTCGCGCACGCGCGCGTCGGCCCGGTCCCAGCGGCGGCCCCGGCGCTCCGTCAGCCGGCGGGCGAGCGGAGCGGCCCAGCGGGGCCACGCGCCGCAGCAGGCGAGTTCGACCGGGACCGCGACGGCCCGCGCGAGCAGCCCCGCCCCCGCCGCGAGCAGCAGGACCCCTGCCAGCAGGGCCGCCACCGAGGCCGCGGTGCGCAGGGCGGGGGCGACCGCGGCGTCCGCCAGCCGGGCGTCGAGGTGCCGGCCCACGGCGCCGACGAGGTCGACCCGCCACCAGCCGCAGGTGAGCGCGGCGGCGACCGTCGCCGTGTACAGCAGCCCCGGAACCGCGAGCAGGGCCACCCACCGCTCCGCCAGCCGGCCGCCGAAGGCCGCGAGGAATCCGGTCACCGGGCCGGCCCTCCTTCCTCAGGTCTCCTCAGGCTCCGGGTACGAACGTCAGGGCCTGTCCCCGCAGATGACACATGGGCAGTTCCTCGCCCGGCCCCCGCACCTGCGCGCGCACGCACCGGCCCTCGGGGCACACGTAGCGTCCGTCGACGGAGCGCTCGGTGCCGGACGCCCACGGCCTCGACCAGCCGGGCGTACCGCGTACGCCGGGGTCGTCGTCCGTGTCGGCCACGGCGATGCCGAGTTCTCCCATCAGGGGGGTCAGTGCCTCGCCGGACAGGGCGGCCTCCGCCACCCGGTCGAGCAGGGCGAGCCGCTCCGGGGCGTCCCGCAGGGCACGGCGCAGGGCGGGCAGTTCCGCGCAGAGCCGGGTGAGGACGTGGTGGTCAGGGTGCAAGGCTCCCCCGCATTCGAACATGAACGGACGTGCCGTCCTGGGCACTTGGGTGCGGCTACAGTAACCGTATCCACTCAACCGCTCACACAAGGTAGTCGCATGGCCCTGTTCCGCCGTAAAAAGGCCACGTCCGGCCGGGAGTTCACATCCGGTCACGAGACCGGGCCCGGCCGGGAGGGCGAGCCCGGTCACGAGGTCACGTCCGCCGCGGCGGCACAGGCCGGTCCTCCGTCCGGCCCGGCCGTTCCCGACTGGGTGGCCGACGCCGATCGCGTACGCCCGTTGCTGCGGGTGCGACTCGTGCGGCCCGACCGGCTGCCGGCCGGGCCCGCACCCGTGTCGAAGCCGCTCCTCCACGGGGAACTGCTCGCCGTCGCGGAGGTGCGCGGGGCGATGCCGGTGCTGCCCGAGCACCTGACGTGGTGGGGCATGGAGCCCGCGGAGCTCTGGGCGGTGGCCCAGCACAACCTGCGTGTGCACCAGCCGCCCGTACAGCGGGACGGCGAACTCCACCTGTTGCAGGGCGACCCGTACACGGCCGCCCAGCTCGTCCGGGTGCACGACATCACACACATGCCGGCGGACGGGCTGCTGGCGTGGATCCCCGCGCCCCACTTCCTGGCGTTCCGGCGCATCACCGACGCGGAGCAGCTCATGCACGGGATCAACGGGTTCGCCCAGGGGCGCCGGAAGATGGAGACCGATCTGGGCGGGCCGGACGCGGCCGCGGCGAAGTGGCTGTACCGGGACTTCATCTGGTGCAGAGATGCGCTGGCGGAGCGCGTCGTCGCGGCGTACGAGGAGAAGGGCCCCCAGCACTTCGGCCTGACCGTCACCGGCTCGCCACGGTTCAACGAGGTCTGGACGCGGCTCGGGCGCGAGTTCGCCGAGGCCCGGCACGGCTCGTAGGACATGCTGCGCAACCGCGGGATCGCCCGGGCGCTGGCTCTCGTCGAGCGGCTCCAGGACGGGGAGGACACCGGGGCCGCGCTGGCCGCCGACGTCGACCGGCTCATCGCACGGCTGCGCGGCGCGGTCCGGCCGGACCGCCAGGACCTGGAGGTCCGGCAAGTCCTCGGCTGGCTGCACTGGTACCGCTACGAGGCGCACACGCGGCACCGCAGGTACGTCGAGGCCGGCGCCGAACGGGCCCTCGCATACGCGTACCTCGAACCGGTGTACCGGGCCGACCCCCTCGCGGTCCCGGAGCGGATGGAGCACCTGTTCGTCCGCGGGGCGGTGTCCGCCCCGGAGGGAGCCGAAGCGCGACTGCACGCCGCCCTCGCGGCGACGCACGCCATCGAGGCGGACGACGACCTGGACGCCGTCGAGCGCACGTCACGGGAGGTGGAGCGGCTGCTCGCGGTCCCCCTCACGGTCCCGGGCCTCACGGGGGTGAGTTCGTGCACGCTCGGCATCGCCCTGTACCAGAAGGCGCTGCGCAGCGGCGCCGCGGAGGCCGACGTCCTCGACGAGGCCGTCGCGCACTTCCGGCGGGCACGGGCACTCCTTGAGGCCTCCACCGTCGAACCGCTGCTCGGTACGGCCCTGCTGCGGCGGTACCACCTGCGCGGCGACCGGCAGGACCTGGCGTCCGCCACCGCACACCTGCGGTCGGCCACGGAGAGCGGCTCGGCGCGGCCGGACCCGGACGCGTACGCGGCCCTGGCGGAGGCGCTGCACCACCAGTACCTCGTCACCGGCCTCGGTGAGGACCTGGCCGAGGCGGTGGCCGCCGCCCGGGCGTCGGTCGGCCCCGGCGGCTCCCCGGCGACGAAGGCGCCCCGCCTGCACCTGCTGGCCACCCTGCTGCGGCTCAGGGGAAGCGGCACGGGCGACGCCGACTCCCTCCACGAGGCCGTCCGGGTGGCCAGGGAGGCCCTGGACCACACGACCGGCCGGGACAGGGCAGCTTCCCTGCAGACCCTCGGCCGGGCCCTCATGGTCTACTCCCGGGAGACGGGCACACGGCCGTTCCTCGACGAGGCCGTCGACGTCTTCCGCCAGGCCCTCGCCCTCCTGGACGAGGCGGACACCGACCGGGTCGCGACGCTCGGCGACCTCGCCGGTGCCCTGGTCGAAGGGCACCGGGCCACCGGGACCCACCTCACCCGGGACACCGCCCTCGCCCGGATCGACGAAGCCGTCGCCCTGTGGCGGGAGGCCCTGGCCCTCTCGGCGGGCGGGCAGGGTCGCGGACTGCTGTGGGGCAACCTGGGCAGCGGGCTGCGAGCGCGCTACGAGTGGGTGCAGGACCCCCGCACGCTGGACGAGGTGGTCGACGCCTACCGGCGCGCCCTCGACGAGCCCGCGCACCTGAGGGACTGGCCGGAGGCACGCGGCCGACAGGAGCTGGGCAACGCCCTCTCGAAGCGGTACGAGGCCCGGCGGGACCCGCGCGACCGCGCCGAGGCCGTCCGGGCCGCCCGCGCGGCCGCCACCGCCCCCGACGCCGGACCCGAACTGCGTTTAAGTGCCGCGCAGTTGTGGGGCAACCGGGCTGCGGTACAAGGGGACTGGGCCGAGGCCCTCAAGGGCTACCGGGTGGCCATCGAGGCCCTTCCGCACACGGCCTCGCCCGCCTTGCGCCGCTACGACCAGGAGCGCAGGCTGTCGAACACCTTCGTCGTGGCCTCCGACGCCGCCGCGGCCGCCCTCCAGACCGGGGAGGGCGGAGCGGAGGAGGCGCTGGAGCTGCTGGAGGCCGGCCGGGGTGTCCTCCTGCGCTCCGTCCTGCGGGCCGGGGACGCCGACTTCGCCGCGCTCACCACCGCCGAGCCGGACCTGGCAGCCGAACTGGCGTGCCTGCAACAACAACTGTCGAGCCGCCAACTCACCATGGACCGTCGGCACGCACTGGCCGCCGACTTGAACCGCGTAATGGAGTCGGTCCGCCGGTGCCCCGGCTTCGAGCGCTTCTTGCTCCCGCCGACGGCCGAGGAGGCGCGTACGGCTGCCTCGGACGGTCCGGTGATCACCGTCAACGTCAGCGAGGCCCGCTGCGACGCGCTGGTCCTGACCGGTGCGGACCTCACGGTCGTGCCCCTGGCGGGGCTGCGCCACGCCGACCTGGTGGAGCGCTGCGAACGGTTCCCCGCGGCGCTGTCCGCCGCGGAGAGCACGTCGGCGGGGCTGTTGGCCGGGCTGCGCGCCCAGGACGTGCTGCGCGAGACCCTGGCCTGGCTGTGGGACGTGGTCGCCGAACCGGTCCTGACGGCCCTGGACCTCACCCGCCCCGTGACGAGGGACGGGCCCTGGCCGCGCGTGTGGTGGTCCCCCACGGGCCGGCTGACCACGCTGCCGCTGCACGCCGCCGGACACCACGAACCCGGGGGCCCGGCCGTGCTGGACCGCGCCGTGTCCTCCTACACCCCCACCGTGCGGACCCTGATCGGCGCCCGGCGCCGGGCCGGGGCCGGGCCCCGCCGACCGGCCCGGATCCTCGCGGTCGGCCTCTCGGACACCCCCGGGCACCTGCCGCTGTCCGCGACCCTGCACGAGGCCGCCTCGCTCGGCGGACCCGCGCTGCCCCCGCTCGTGAACGAGCGGGCGACGCGCCGCGCGGTCCTCGACGCCCTCGCGGCCTGCGACTGGGCGCACTTCGCCTGCCATGCCCACATGGAGGAGGGGTACGCCTCGGCCAGCCGGCTGATTCTGCACGACCAGCCGGTCACGGTCACGGACGTCGACCGGCTACGCCTGGCCCACGCCGAACTGGCCTACCTCTCCGCCTGTTCGACGGCCTCCGCGCCCGTCGCCCTCTCCGGGGAGGCCCTCCACCTGGGGTCCGCCTTCCACCTGGCGGGCTTCCAGCACGTGGTCGCCACGCTCTGGAACGTGCAGGACAAGGCCGCCGCCCGCATCGCGCACACCTTCTACGAGCACCTGCCCCGGCACACGGCACTCCCCTTCGCCGCCCCCGCCACGGCCCTGCACCACGCCGTCCGCCGCCTCCGCGAGGAGGCACCCACCCTGCCCAGCCGGTGGGCTGCCCACTACCACACGGGGCCGTAGGACTCCGGCGGACGAGCCCGCAACCACGGCTCCCGGTCGGCGAGCCCGCCATCACGACTCCCGGCCGGCGAGCCCGCCACCGCGGGCGGACGACGAGCACGCGGGTGCCCGTGGACCGTCCGGGCGCGTGACCTTCGCCGCCACAAGCTCATCGACGCTGCCGCTCACAGCGAACCTCGACGCGACGACGGCATCGCGCGGCTGATGAGGCTGTGGGTTCTCCTGGACATTTTCAACCCCGCTCGTCACGTTCGGCGTGAGGCGCCACAGCAGGATCGTGCGCCCGTCAGCCGCCGCGACGTATCGCCCGTAGGGGCTGAGCGTCATGTCACCCAGGCCTTTGTGGACGATCCGTGTACTCACTCGCCTACGGTCCAGGTCCCAGATCCACAGACCGAGGAACAAGCAAAGCGGCCTGCGCCTGTGGCCGGTCGGCCTCGTCCTTACCCGCCTGCACACCGAACGCTTCACCACCGCCGTCTCCCGGCTCGGCGACGACTTCGCGGCCGTGCGTCGCATCGACTTCGAGGGGGCGAGGTTCTCCGGCGGCACGGTCAATCTGTCTGGCGCAGAAGGTGTAGCGCCGCCTGGCCTGGTTCCGGCAGCAGGAACTCCTCTGCCACCCGGCCTCGTCCTACCGACCGCCTGGCAGCCGGTGGATCGTTGAGGGGGCATATCTCTCCTCCGGCGGGACGTTCGTGGACCTCCTGCCAGAGCTGCGCTGCCCTTGGCACTCAGGCCGCGGGCAGCAGGGTGGCCGCACGCTCAGCGAGGGCTTGGGCCCGCTTCCGGTCCGGTCTGCCGGGGATCTCCTGGAGCGCCGGCAGCGGCTCCACGGGGGCCAGGACCGTGATCGGGCTCGGTCAGCCCCGGCACGCGACACCGCTCAGCACTCGTCAGTGCCTCGTGCAAGAGCACAGGTTCAGGGCCGATGGTGCCGCTGTGGCTGCCGAGTAGACCACGGATCCTCTGGGCGAGGCCACATCGCTGGCAGGCTCGGGGGCTGAGCCGCCAAGTGGCCTCGCAGACCGGGCAGTGTCCCCAGAAGCCGGGGGCGGGGTTGGTGCACTTTGCGCACAACGGCTCCTCGAAGCTGCCGCCGCGGGCTTGGGCGGCGGGCGGTGTGCAGGGGGGTGTAGGTGGTCCAGGCGCTGGTAGAGGGCGCGGACGAGCCGGGCGAGATTCTGTGCTCCGGCCACGGTGGCTCGGTGCTCTACGGAAAGGCGCCGGT
>NZ_JASCXL010000032.1:0-83422 GCF_030010595.1 Streptomyces sp. CC224B
GCGCCCGGCGGGGGGGGCGGGCGGCCCCCCGCCCCGCCGGGGGGGGGGGGTCCCCCGCCGGCGGGGGGGCCGGGCCCGCCGCCCCGGCGGGCCCCGGCGCCCGGGACCGCCCGGGGCGGGCGGCCGGGGCCGCCCGGGTCACCAGCGGCGCGGCGCGGACCGGGGCCGGTCCGCGGGAACCGTGCGGCTGTGCCGCGCGCCGACGCGGCGCGCGGCCTCGGTGAGGGCGTGGGGCGGCACGGGGGCGTCCGTGGCGAGGGCGGCGAGGGCGTGCGCCGGCTCCCCGGCGCGGGCCACCCGCATCGACTCGATGCCGACGCCGGCGGCGGCGAGCCGCGTGCCGATCTCCCCGACGGCGCCGGGCCGGTCGGGGTACTCGAAGAAGGCGAGGTCGCCGTCCAGGGGCAGCTCCAGGTCGTACCCGAGGACCTCGGTGAGCCTGCGGTGCCTGCGGATCCCGGACAGGGTGCCCGCGAGCCGGACGGTGGCGCCGTCCGCGCCGATCGCCCGCAGCGCGACGGCGCTGTGGTGGCTGCCCGCGTCGGCGGCGCGGCCGAGGCGGACGGTCAGGCCGCGCTCGCGGGCGCGCAGCGGGGCGTTGACCAGGCTGACCGGATGGCCGGACGGCCCGCTCAACACGCCCTTGAGCGCGGCCAGTTCGAGCACGTCGGCGTCCTGCTCGGCGAGGGCGCCGAGCAGCGTGACCTCCAAGTGCGACGGGAGCGAGCCCGCGAGGGCGGTCAGTGCCTCGCCGAGCCGCTCGGCGAGCCCGAGCCACGGGCGCACGGCGTCGCTGACGGCGTGGCCGTGCATGTTCACCACGTGCGGCCCGTACGCGCCGCCGAGGGCGAGCCGCACCGACTCCGCCGCGCTCACCGCGCCGCGCCGGGCGGCCTCCGCGCTGCGGGCGGCGAGCCGGGGCGTGGCGACGACGTTCTCCAGGCCCACGAGACCGGCGTACGCGCCGGCCGGGTCGAGGTCGAGGGCCGCGGCGGCGACGCGCCGCTCCTTGAGGGCCACCCGCAGTTCGTGGGCGTCGACGACGCCCTCGTCGGCGACCGTGACCAGGCGTACGCCGTGCCGGACGCGGCGCAGCGCCTCGAAGCCGAGCAGGCCGCGGGTCTCCTCGGTCAGGGGCGCCTGCACGGTGAGGAAGTCGGCGGCGGCGAGGACCTCGTCGAGCGGGGCGAGCCGGACACCGAGCGCGGCCGCAGCCTCCGGCGCCGCGTAGGGGTCGTAGGCCACCGGACGCATGGCGAAGGCGGTCAGCCGCTCGGCGACGAGGGAGCCGACCCGGCCGAGCCCGATGAGCCCCACCGTCCTGCCCGCCAGCTCCGCGCCGCCGAACCGGCCGCGCTGCCAGGCCCCGCCGGTCAGTGAGGCGTGGGCCTGCGGGATGTTGCGGGCCACGGCGACGAGCATGCCGACGACCAGTTCCGCGGTGCTCAGGCTCTCGGCGTCCGGGGCGGCCGTGACCTGCACGCCCCGCCGGGTCGCCGCGGCCACGTCCACGGCGCCGAGCCCGGCGCCCGCCCGGGCGACGACCTTCAGGCGCGGCGCGGCCGCGAGGGCCGCCGCGTCCAGGGCGGGGCCGTCGCCGAGGAGCACCGCGTCCGCACCGGCCAGCGCGGCGCGCAGCCCGTCCGGGCCGGCGCCCGCGTGGCGGACCACGGCGGGGCCGGGGCCGAACAGCGCCGCGGTGTCCTCGGGCAGATCGCCCGCGAGGACGACGACGGGGGCGGGCGCCGGCTCCGCGGCCGGGGCGGTCGCAGCGGATGCCACGGTGGTTGCGACCGGGGCGACCGGGGCGCTGGGGGCCGGTCCGGCCAAGAGGCTGTTCTGGGGCATCGCACGCTCCGTACGAGTAGACAGCGGCTGCGGGCCGCCCCCGGTGTCCGGTCCGTGGCCGGACGCCGGGGGCGGCGCAAGTCTCGAAGCGGCCGCCATATCCGGCCTATACGTGTCCGGCCCGCACGCACCGCCGCGCCACAGCGGCGCGGTGGTGCGGCGCGGCGGTGCGGTGGTGCGGCGCCCGGCGCGGTCAGGCGCAGTCGCGCACCGGGTTGTCGCGGGTCATGACGCACGCGATGCGCTCGCCCTTGGTCTCGCCGTACGTCCGCTTGAGCTCCTTGCGGAAGTCGGACCACTGGCGGCGGGTGTCGGCGATCGCGCCGTCGACCGCGCGGCGGAAGTTGTCGCCCACCTTGCCGCGCGCCGTGCCCGGCTCGGTCGCGGCGCCGGTCACCGGGTCGATCAGGCCGTTGTCCTTGTTCACGTCGCTGTGCTCGATGCGCTGCGAGCAGCCGAAGAGGACGGTGTAGCAGCCGGTGGTGAGGTCCTTGGGCACCGAGGCGTCGGCCAGGCCGGTCGCCGTCAGGTCGAGGAACGGCGCGGGCCGCGACTGGCCGAGGCCGGGCGGGTTGTCCTTGGCGAGGGGGCGGGCGGTGTCGTGCTTGTCCGCCCAGTTGCTGTGCGAGTAGAAGTCCTGCACGCCGTGCAGGGCGCGGCCGAACCCCTCGACGGCGTTGCACTTGGCGCGCCCGGACACGCCGAGGAAGAACGTGCAGTCCTTGCCCAGGTCGGCGCCGTCCGCCGACACCGACCCCGTGGAGTCGAGGGTCCGCCCGGCCGCGGACACGCCCTCGTCGAACCGCTTCTGCAGGTGCGTGACGCACTCCCGCAGCTTGGTGGTGGCCTGCTCCCGGGTGCGCGGGTAGCCGGGCTTGTCGAGGAAGTCGGCGTCGTCGCAGTGGGCTGCGGTCGTGAAGGTCTCGTCGGAGTCCGGCGACCCGACCGCGCCGAACGTGCCCTCGTGGCCCGCGACCTGGTCCAGGGAGCGCGGCTCGAAACAGCCGCCGTCCGAGGCGGCGCCCGGGGCACAGGCGAGGGCGGCCCGGGTGATGCGCTCGTGCTCACCGTGCTGGCCGAACTTGTTGACCGTGCCGAAGGCGTTGGCGGGCTGCGCCTGCGCCGTCAGGAGCGCCGGCGCCATGACGACACAGGCGCCGAGCGGAAGAGCGGCACGTCGGATACGGGACTTCGTGTTCACCATGCTGTCGCTTCACTAGGGGGGTGGGTGTGCTGAGTGGGACAGCGTCCGACGGGGGTCTATATGCGGGCGATATTCGGGGGAGGGCCGTGGGGGAGCACCCCGAAGGGGCGCGGGGAACTGCGCGCCCGGCCACGGACCACGGCCACTCCTGACACCCCATCAGGGGGTCCGCTCGACGAGACGAAGGCCACCCAGGCTGATCACCACCGAAAGCGCCCTCGACGACCTGCCCAGGAGGTGTTCCGGCCTTCGCATCCGTACAGTTCACCGTCACCCAGTAGCGCCTGAAAGGCGGCCGCGCCCCGCTCGGCCCCCCAGCGCGCCGCTGCGGACATCACAGCCCCGGTGGCCGACGCGGACCGCGGCGCGGCCCCTGCCGCACGTGGTGCGCACGCGCTCGCAAACGCCCCCGCAGCCTGCGTGAACCGTCAATCAAATAGGTGGCGATTCAACCTAAGTGTTACGACAGACTCCCTTGACAGGCTGCGTGGTGCTTCGCCAGGTTTGAGCCGCGCCGGGCGGCCCGGAATTCCCGGGTCCCGGCGTCCGAGCGCGCAGACGGCCCGCCCTGACCGGCGAGGCCTTGGAGAGACGGGGCGCAAGCCCTGAGGAGAGACAGGGTGAAACCGGCCCTGGACGTGACAGGACGCCCAGCACCTCGAGAGCATGTGACGCGCACCGCGCGTCGGGGGGAAGAGGAGCGATCGCCCATGCGATCCATGAGCACGCGTTCCACCGGCACAGGATTCACCGGCACAGGGCCCACCGGCACACGTTCCACCCGCACCCGATCCGGCAGCCCGCGCAGCGGCAGGGTGCTTTCCACCAACGAAAGCCCTCCACACGGCTTACGGGACCGCCCCGCGGCGGGCGTGCCCTTCGGGGCCGGTGCCGAAGGGCGGGCGAGCTGACGTGGACATCGAAATCCACCGGCCCCAGGAGCTGACCACCACGCTCCGCCGGGCCTGGCACCGCACGATGGACGAGTCACCCGACTACGCCAACCCGTTCCTCGCCCCGGAGTTCGCGGCCGGCGTCGGCAGGCACCACGGCTCCGGGGCCCGGGTCGCCGTCCTCTTCGAGCACCGCGAACCCGTCGGGTTCTTCCCGTACGAGCGCACCGCCCTCGGTGTCGGCCGGGCCATCGGCCTCGGGCTGTCCGACTGCCAGGGGCTCGTGCACCGCCCCGGGCTGACCTGGGACACCCAGGAGCTCCTGCGCGCCTGCCGCCTGAACACCTTCGAGTTCGACCACCTCGTCGAGGAGCAGAAGCCGTTCTCCCGGTACGTCACGGGCATGTTCGACTCCCCGGTGATCGACCTCAAGGACGACGAGGACCGCGGCGCGTACCCGGACTGGCTGCGGGCCACGTACCCCGGTCTGGCCAAGACGACGCTGAAGAAGGAACGCCGCCTCGCGCGCGACCTGGGGGAGATGCGGTTCGTCTACGACGAGCGCGACCCGGAGGCGCTGCGCCTGCTGATGCGGTGGAAGTCCGCGCAGTACCGCAGGACGGGCCGCATGGACCGGTTCGCGCGCGGGTGGATCGTCGACCTCGTACGGGACTTCTTCGACACCCGCGAGGAGTACTTCACCGGCCTGCTGTCCGTGGTGTACGCGGGGGACCGGCCGGTGGCCGCGCACTTCGGGCCGCGCTCGCGCACGGTGTTCGCGGCCTGGTTCACGGCGTACGACCCCGAGCTGCGCTACTACTCGCCCGGCCTGCTCATGCACCTGCGGATGGCCGAGGCGGCGGGCCGGGACGGCGTACGGCTCCTGGACCTGGGGCGCGGTGACAAGGAGTACAAGGACTGGCTCAAGACCCGCGAGCTGCGCGTCGGCGAGGGCTTCGCGACCCGGCCGCACCCGGTGGCGACGGCCCACCGCCTGTGGCGCAGGCCGGTGCGGGGGCTGCGGAACACCGTCCTCGCCCACCCCCGGCTGCGGGAACCCGCCGACCGCCTCCTGAAGACGGCCGGGGCCCTGCGCACCCGCGCCACCACACGGGCCGTACGGCCGCAGAAGCCCGGCTCCCCGCGAACGAAGAGGTGACGATGACGTACGGCGCACGGCTGGCCGCGACGATGACCCGGCGGCTCGGACGCGAATGCGTCTACACACCCTCGGCGCGCCTCGCCCTCTACCTGGCGCTGCGGCGCTGGTGCAGGCCGGGCGCGCGGGTGCTGATGTCGCCGGTGAACGACGACGTGATCCTCTTCGTGGTCCTCGCGGCGGGCCTGCGCCCGGTCCAGGCGCCCGTGTCACCCTGGACCGGCAACATCGACCCCGCGGCCGTCCCCGAGCCGACCTGGCGCTCGGTCGACGCGGTCCTGACCACGAACCTGTACGGGATGCCGGACCGCATGCCCGAACTGCGCGATCACTGCGCGCAGTTGGGCATCCCGCTCTTCGAGGACGCCGCGCACGCCATCGGTACGCACGTGGCCGGGCAGCCGATCGGCACCTTCGGGAAGGCGGCGGCGTACAGCCTGTCCAAGCACGTGGCGGGGATGGCGGGCGGCTTCCTCGCCGTCGAGGACGCGCGCGCCCGCCGCGAGCTGGAGCTGCTGCGCGACGACCTCCTGGTGCCGGGACGGCTGCGCGAGGACGTGGCGACGACGCTGCGCCCGCTGGCGCGCTCGGCCGTGCGCGGGCTGCACCTCGTGCGGCCGGTGTGGCGCACGCTCCAGCGCCTCGGGCTGCTGGAGCGGGACGGCTACCGGATGCCGCTGCACGCGCCGCGCCTGGCCGAGAGCGCCCGCGAGGCGCCGAGCCTGCCGGCGTACGACCCGTGGGTCCGGGTCGACCTGCACGGCTACCGGGCGCGGCACGGGGCTCTGGTCCGCGGCCAGTTGGCGGCACGCATGGCGGGCCTCGACGCCGACCTCACGCGCCGCCGCGTCGGTGTCTCCCTCCTGTCCCGCACCGCCTGGGCGTCCCCGGAGCTCCAGGCCACCGGGGACACGCCGCCGCCCCTGTTCCGCGTCCCGCTCCTGGTCGAGAACCGCGACACCCTGGTCGACCGCCTCATCACCCACGGCCTGGTCTGCGGCTACCTCTACGACCCACCCCTGGACGACTACGCCGGCCCCGACTTCGTCGACCCGTCCCCCGACCCGACAGCGGCCCGCTGGTTCGCCACGCACGTCCTGCCGGTGGACCCACTGCTGGCCCGGGAGGCGGGGCGGGCGCTGGGGCGGGAGGGGGCGAGGGCGGTGGACGTCGGCGCGGTGCCGGACGCGAAGGAGCCGGGCCCGGCGCGTAGGTGAGACGGCAACAGAGCGTCGGTTCCGCTCAGGGCACGTCGGCGCGACCGACTGTCAGAGCCATCGCCGCGCCGCCTCGACGCTGTCACCGCCACCGGAGTTGAACGCGATGGCTGCCTGGGGGGCGTGGCGCCGGACCAGGTTCACGATCTGCTCGAAGAGCGGAAGCAACTGCTCGGTCTTGCGGATCCCCGCACCGACGACCACGACGTCCCACGGGCGCTCGGTCAAGGACGCCACGAGTGTGGACTCGACGGACCCGTCGAACACGAGCAGCGTCATGGCGGCATCGATACCGTGCTCGTCGAACCGCCCCAACTCGGCGTCGAGCGCCGCACGCAGCGCTTCACCATCGACGCCAGGGATCGCTTGAGGGTCGTACCCCACAACAAGTGCAGAAGCCATGCAACGAACCTATCGAGCCCTGTTCTCACCCGCTCCACCGCCATCGACGACGAGAGCGACGCCCGGTGCCGCATCCCAGGCACCCGCGCTCACCGCTCAGGGAGTTCGCCCGCTCAGGGCGCCCCCCGGCTCAGGACCCGCGGACCACGCAGTCCTCCGCCTGCTTCCGCCCTTGCGGCCACGCCAGGCCGACGTACCCCAGCCTGCTGGGGGCCGTCTTCTCACCCGGGCGCAGCTCCACCACCGCCAGGGGCTTGTTGTACGCGTTGCCCGCCGGGGTGAGGCAGATGCGGCCGCTGGTGCCGTCGACGCGGTTGCTGGCCTGCATGGTGGCCCAGCGGTTGCCCACCTGCTCGGGGGTGGGGGCCGCCTCGCCGGGCAGCTTGGCGCCGCGAATGGCCTCGACGGCGGTCCGTACGCCGTCGTGCACCATCATGGTGCGGGAGTCCGCCAGGTCCAGGGGGCCGGTCCCACCCGCCTTGGCGGCGGTCTGGCGCAGCCGGGCCAGCTCGTTCAGCGGGTCGCGCAGGGAGCGGGGTGCCCGCGCCGCGTCCGGCCGCCGCCCGTTCCGCTTCCGCTCCTGGTCCTGCCACGCCCGCACCTCGGTGTCCCAGGCGTCGGGGTGGGCGGGCGCCGCGTACTGCACGGTCATCTTCGGGGCGCCGGAGTCGTCCAGGAGCTGCGCCCAGTCGTCGCCGGACATCTTGTTCTTCAGTGATGCCGCGTCCGAGCCGGAGACCACCGTGAACCTCGTGCCCGCGCAGTCGTCCTGCGCCAAGCGCTTGAGGAACAGCCGCAGATGCGTGGAGCGCCCGGCGAAGTAGACGGTGTCCGCGCCGGAGCTGCAGATCGTGTCGACCATCGGGCGGAACTGGTTGTCGACGTCGCCCTTCACGGAGATCCCGGCGGAGCTGAAGGTCATGGTGCCGGGGCCGTCCGGCCCCGGCTCCTCCTCCTCCAGCTTCTGGAAGGCCACGGAGAGGGAGTGGACGTACGGGTCGGCCCTGGTGTCCCGCACGACCACCGTCTGCTTGTTCTTGCGCTTGCCGCCGGTGTCCGCGAGCGCGCGGGCCTGCTCCTGGTTGGTGGGCAGGATGCGGGCCAGCCCTTTGAACTCGCGCTCCTTGCCCTCCTCGTTGGCGAGCGAGCCGGCCGACGCCCGTGCCACCAGCACCGGCACGTGGTGCTCGGTCAGGCTCCGGATGGCCGCCTCCGTGGTGGCGAGGGACAGATTGAAGCCGGTCACGGCGCGCAGCCTGTGCCGCGAGCGGGACATGTCGACGAGGTCGGGGACCACCTCGTGCTGCTTCAGGTAGTCCTTGCCGGGGTTGGCCAGCACCAGCCGCACCTTCGGGGCGCCCTCCTCGCGGTTGGCCCGGTACTGCGCGAAATAGGCGCCCTGCACCTCGCTGCGGAGCTGCTGCCTCTCGGCCTTCGCCTTCGGTTGCAGCGGGAGCAACATCGCCACGGTGACGTACGTATCGCCGAGCCGGCCGTTCTCCTCCGCGATCCGGTCGACCACCGGACCGATCTCCGGCACTCCCCAGTCGTAGCCGGACCCGTTGACGCCGATGCACTCCCCGCCGGACTCGGTCACGCCCTCGGCGCAGGAGCCCGCGTCCTCGGTGATCTCGTTCCGGATGATGTACGCGGCGATGACGAGCGCGACCACCACCGTGCACGTGATGATCCGCTTCAGCAGCGTCTCCCACGTCGCGTCGTACAGTCGGCTGCCGAAGGACCGGGACATCCGCTCAACTCCCCTGACCGATGTGGGACGTACAGGCGCAGGGCTGCAACGGGCGCTTGCCGGCGGCGCGCTTGCCCCAGTCCCCGGCGCGTTCGGCGAGCACGGGAGCGGCCTCGGGATACGCGAGCGCCAGGTCGCCGAGCAGACCCACCATCTTCTCGGCGGCCGCGACGTCCGCCGGCCGGGTGCGCTCCTCGCACAGCCACACGGCGTGCAGCAGTTGATCCAGCTGCCGCTCCAGCGTGGTGCCCACGATCTCCGCCACTTTCATCCGGGCGTGCCGCACGTCCGGGCCCCGCAGCAGCGGGGCCTGGGCGATCGCCAGCAGTTCCTCGCACCACTCCTCGGCCCGCGCACCGGACGCCGGGAACTCCTCGGCGAGGTGCCGTATCGCGCGCTCCGGGCCACCGCCCGCGACCAGGTCGTGGTTGAGGCCGTGCGCGGCGGTGGTGCCGAAGGCGTGGTCCGTGGCCGCGGGCAGGGCGCGGTAGTGCGCGTGCAGCAGGCTGTGGTTGCGGTGCCAGTCGGTGCGGGTGCCGGTACCGGTTCCGGTTCCGGTACCGGGTCTGGTGCGGTCACCGCTTCCGGCGGAGGTGCGGGTATCGGCGGGGGAGCGGGGACCGGGCTCAGCGCCAGTGGGCCCGTACAGACGGCACATCAGCAGCTGCCGCAGGCCGAAGTCGCCGATGAAGTGCCGTTCGCAGGCCGGCCAGCCGCTCTCCAGCAGGTACTGCTGCACCTGGTCCGCGGTGAGCCCGCCCGCCAGCTGCTCCAGCTCGGCACTGCGCAGCAGCGTCCGCGCGCAGTCGCCGGTGTGCGCGACCGACAGCTGCGTGAGCAGGTCGAGCCAGCGGTCGGCGTGCCCCACGGGCAGCCGCTCCGGCAACTGCCGCAGCACCAGCTCCTCCAGCAGTACGTCCCGTACCGGCGCGGGGGTACCGTCGAGGAGGGCCGGGTGGGCCAGCAGGTCGCGGTCGTTGTCCAGTACGGGCAGGTGCGCGGCCGCCTCCGCGAGCCGCTGCACCATCCGGGGGCGGTGGCCGGAGAGCCGCCGCACCGCGCCCTGGGCCCGCAGCAGCAGTCCCGCGCTGTCCACCGCGCCCACCTCCTCCAGCACCTGCTGCTTGATCTGCACGGAGGTGAGCGACGGCATGCGCAGCAGCAGCACGGCCTGTCCGAGCTGGCCGCGCGCGGGCAGCCGCTCCCACGTCCTGGGTGGCGCCTGCTCGTCCGGCCGGTACACCGCGAGCTCCTCGGTACGCTGCTCCCCGGCCAGGAACAGCGGCTCGGCCATCCGCTCGCTCGCGACGAGCACCGTGCGGCCCCGGTGCCCCTCGGCCCAGTCGTCGAGGGCGGCGGCCAGTAGCTCCCTCCCGACCGGCCAGTTGGAGTGCTGCAACAGGATGGCGGGCCGGCCGACGCGTCTCAGCCGGGCACCGGCACCGGAGTAGGCCGCTGTCACGTCCTCGCGCAGAGCCCGGAAGAGGAACCCCTCGGCGAACCGGCGCCCCTCCTCGCTCCTGCGGAAGCTCCTGCCGAGCAGCCGCAGCCCGGTGGCGGCGTTGCCGGCGGCGCCGGGGTAGTCCCGGTACGTGGTCTGCACCGGCTCATCGCCCTTGGCCGCCAGCGTCTCGAGGAACTCGGTCAGCGCCGCGCCCACCAGCGGCATCGCGGCCGGCGGGGCGACGACCGCCGCCAGCGCGACCAGATAGCCGTGCGTCAGATTCCGGAGGACCCGGACGGCCGCGGTCTGCGAGGCGTGCAGCAGCCGGCGGTACCGGGTCAGTTCCTCGTCCAGCTCCTGCTGCCGCAGCCCTTGTGCCGCCGCGACCGCGGCCATCCCGGCGAAGAACCGGGGCGTGGGCACGGCACCGCCCGGGCCGTCCCACTCCTCCATCCGCTGCGCGATGTCGTACAGCGTCTCCGTCGTGGCGGACCGGCAGGAGGGCCGCTCGCCTGCCTCCCTCTCGTACTGCGGATCGGCACAGTCCACCAGCGCCACCGGGGCCTTCCCGCCGAACCGGTCGCGCACCTCTTCGAGCAGCTGCTGCTTGCCCGTGCCGGGGCCGCCGGTGAGCAGCACGACGGGAAGGTCGGGACCGTACGGGAGCGCACCCATACGCCCGTGCGCGTTGCGCCCCAACAGCCGCGGAAAGAAGCAGTCGTCCCCGACCAACTCCTCGAACCCAAGCCTGGCCACCCTCCGGCTCACCCCCCGGTGCCGTCCAGCGTGCCCGCCCCTCGTACCGCGGTGGCACGCGACGGGTGAGCCGACGTCGCGGCGAGTGTAATGGAGCTGCTGGTGAAGTCCAGGCCAACAACGCAAATACAAGCCCGAGTTGGGGAACGGCGCGATGGGCGTTCGAACCGGGTGCGAGCCCGTCCGGGGAGGCCGGCGGCCCCGGCCCGGGCGGTGGCCCCGGGCCCAAAGAGCGTTACACGCTTTCGGACAGACGTCTCACGGTCGCAAGCGCGGCGTCCCAGGGATACGCCGTCGGCTTCCCGGACCCGGGCGGGTTGGGGACGAAGCCGCCCTCGCCGTACAGGACGGTGATGCCCTGCTCGCGCAGCTCCGTGATGCTGCGGTCCAGCTGACGGTGGCGCGCGTACGCGGCGTTCACACACGGCACCACCACCGTCGGGATGCTCTTGCCGATGCCCTCGGCGACGACGCCCACGACGAAGTTCTGGGTGAGGCCGAGTGCGCAGGAGTTGATGCTGTTGAACGTCGCCGGGGCGAAGAGGATCACGTCAGCCTTGGGCCAGGCGTCGGGCTGACCGGGCAGCTTGTAGTCGCTGCGCACCGGGTTCCCGGTGAGCGCGGCCAGCCCGTTCAGGCTCTCGTCGAGCCAGCGGGCTGCCGTCGGCGTCAGGCCGAGGCAGACGTCCCACCCGTCCGCCTGCGCCGCTTCGATCACCTTGGCCACGTCAAACACCGGAGGTGCCGCCGAACCGAACAGGTACAGGGTCCGTGAGGTCATACCGCCATCCCACCTCGCGGTATCGATCACACGCAACTGCCCTTGTTCCACCCGGAGCAGGGGCGGTTGCCAGTCCAGCGCCCATGAGCGCGGGTACCGTTCCAAATGGTGAGCCAAGAACGGAGCTCCAGTATGCCCAGAGACGACCACTCCGGAGCCCGAATCGCCCAGCACCGGAAGCGTGCTGGGCTGACGCAGCGCGGACTGGCCTTGAAGATCGGTTACTCGTACAGCATGGTCCACCAAGTCGAGGGCGGGCATAAGGCGGCGAGCCCGGAGTTCACAGCGGCGTGTGCGCGGGCCCTTCACGTGGACGTGACCGCGCTGACCGGCCAGCCGTACATGACCGAGCTCCAGCAGGACCGCCTCGCCGAGCTGATCCGACCGATCCGGGAATCACTCGACCTGTACGACCTCGGCGCGGATCCCGACGTCGCCGTGCGGGAGACGCCCCGGCTCGTCGCCGCCGCGGACGCTCTGTGCCAACAGGTGCGGGCAGCAGAGATCAGCAAGGTGGCCCGCGCCCTGCCCTGCTTCATCGCCGAGCTGACGACGGCCGCGTACCGGACCCCGTCCACGGCCCTGTGGGCGGCCCTCGGATCCGTGTTCCGCACCGCGCATGACGTCACCGTGAAGCTCGGCTTCTACGACCTGTCCACCATCGCCCTGGACCGGATGGAATGGGCTGCTCAGCGGGCTTCCGACCCGGTTCTCGCAGCGGTCCGCCAGTACATGCGGGGCCTCGTCTACCACCGTGAAGGGGAGCACACCATCGGGCTGCGCCTCGTGGACGCCGGTCACCAGCTCCTCGACCAGTGCGAGGAGAGCCCCGTATCACTGGCTGTCGCGGGCCAGTTGCACCTGGGCGCCACCGTCATCGCCGCGCGCGCTCGCGAAGCGGACACGGTGAAGGTGCACCTGGATGAAGCCAAGAAGATCACTGATCGCGTGGGCGAGATGGGCCACGTCCACTGGCTTTCCTTCGGACCGACGAACTGGGCAGCGCACGAGCTTTCCGCGCTCACCGAGATGGGGCGGTACGGCAAGGCCGTCGAGAAGGCGAAGAAGATCGTCATCCCCGACGCGTGGCCCTCCTCTCGCCGGGCTCACGTGTTGATCGACCGCGCGAGGTCGGAGATGGAGATCGGCCGGAGCGAGGCGGCACTGAAGTCGCTGGTGAAAGCTCGCGAGGTGGCCCCACAGCAGACGCGCTACCACCCTGGCGCACGAGCGACCGTCGAGGGTCTGATCCACCAGCAGCGCCGCACGCCCCACGCGTTGGGGCACATGTCCACCTGGCTTGGTCTGTGACACCTGGTGTCACTGAAGAGTGACAGTTGGCGCCCTTGTAGATGGTCACGCTGGTCATCACACCTGATCAGCGACGACAGGGGCACATCGTGGACGCCACCCTCGGAGCCGTATCACAGTGGCTGGCAGACGCCGACCCGCGGCCGGCCAACGCCTGGGCGGAGTGGGAGCAGCACGGCATAGCGCTTTTTCCGCTCGGCCGTCGCTTCGACGCGGTGCGCGTTCCGGCTGGTCGCTGCACGCCGCGGCGGGCAGCGACCAGCCGCGGACGGTGGCCGACGCGCTGGGGGACTGGCTCGCGGGGCCCGTACTGCGGAACCTGCGCAGCAGCCTCGGCCCGTACTACGTGCTCATCGCCCCGGGCGGCGCCGAGTGGGACGGCCCAGAGGAGCGGCTCTCCACGAACACCTACCTCGGCGTGCCCCGCCCCGGCCACCCCACCATGCTCACCCGCTGGATCATCGAGCCGCAGACACCCGGGAATCTGTGCGACCTCCGGCACCTGCGCGCGCTGCTGGCCACGGCCGACCCACTCAGGACGGTGGGCCAACGATGACCGTGCACCACGACCACACCCCGCCCGCTCCCGGTCCCGAGCCCGTCGAGGAGCGCCTGCGCGGCTGGGCCACCGAGGACCGCGACCGGATCGCGGTGACCATGCTCATCCAGGAGCACGCGCTGCTCGCCCGCCCGGCCGTGCGGCGCGTCCTGGTCGCGCGGACCGACGACGGCGTACGGGCGGACTGGACCCACCTCTCCCTCCGCCTCACCGACCTCGAACTCGACGACGCCGAGTACGCCTTCCTGGAGGTCGTGCTCGCCGTCGCACTCGGCCGCCAGGTCCTCCTCGACCGCGTCCTGCCGCTCGGCGAACGCCGCCTGGCCGTCGTGCTGCGCGCGCTCGCTGCTTGGGCCGGGGTGGACACCATCGCAGTAGGGACACGCTCATGACGACCACGCCGCAGCTCGACGAACTCCTGGCGCTCGCCCTCGGCGCCACCGCGACGCTGCCCCCTCCGGAGGAGACCGCCGAGGTGCACCGCCGTCTCGTCACCGAGATCCGCCTCCGTCTGCCCGGGGCTGAGCGGGCGGCCGCCGCGGCGCCGGTCCGCAGCCGGGACTGGTACCGGCACCTCAAGGCGATAGACGCGGCGCGCGATGTCCTGGCGCGGGGCGAGGAGCCGGACCCGCGCGTGGGCCCGATGGCCGCGGCCGTGCGTCTGGCAGAACTCGCCCGCCGCCTGCGGGAGCTGCGGGAGTACCCGGCCGAGGGTGAGGTGCGGCCGTGAGCGCGGGCGCGCCACTGTGCTGGCGCTGCCACGAACCGATCCGGCCCGGCGAGCGGACCGACACCCACGCCAAGGACTCGCCGTCCGGCGCCGGGGCCCACGTGGTGTGGCACGCGTGGCCGTGTCCGCACGAGGAGCCGGTCGGCGGACGAGGCCCGCGAGCGGAACGTCGCAGGCGCCGGCGATGAGCAGGAGGCCGACGAGCGTGGGCACCCGCGTCGCAGCCTCGTAGCGATGCACCGTTTCGTGATGCCGACCGACGCGCTAGGCGAGCTGCACCTGGCCGAGTTGCGCTTCGCGGCGCGCGGTGCGAACGCAATCCAATGGCCCGGCGGCGGATGGGTACGCAGGCAGGCATGGGGTCGAGCGGCATCCAACAAGGTTCTGGCGATCTTGTTTGGCGGAGCTCGTCATATGTCGCGCCTTGTCGGGCGCGTGGCACAGGAGCGGTCGAGGGGCAGTTATGTCTCCGCCTGCCGGCCGTCAAGCGCCAGGAGCCAGGACTCAGTCAAGGCATCGCGCCCCGGGTCCCAAGCCCCCTGGTGGCCAGCATGTTTGACGCCATAGGGCCCCCACCGACAACCGTGATAGAGGTCTCCGGCCCGGCGGGCTGCTTGCTGCGGCTCATGCGAGCAGCGCGTGGTCAGATCTGGCCGAGGTCGATTTCCACCCGGAAGGGAGCCGCTACCTTGAGGACGCCGGTGAACACGCCCCCGTCTCGGTAGGTCTTCGTCGCGGGGTCGAGAACGTAGGTGTACACGAGAGGAACGCCTGTCGCGGCTTGCTCGATCCGCCAGTAGAAGCCGATGCCTGCCTTGGCGTACTGGTCGACTTTCACGATTCGGTCGGTGGTCTCCGAGCCAGGCGATACCACCTCGGCGACCAACAGCACGTGCTCGGGGCGGGTGGGGGTGATGTCGATCGTGTCTGCGCGGTACACGACGACGTCCGGGCGTCGATTGGTGAGCGGGACGTCCTGAAGCCGGACGTCGAAGTCCGTGTCGGCGTTCCAGTCCGGGCCCGCGGCGGCATCCAGGGCGTTCGCCAGGATCCGGGCCAGCCGGTTGTGCCGCTTGGACGCACTCGGACTCACAACGACCATCCCGTCCACGACCTCGATGCCGGCGCACTGCTCCTCGGACCAGGAGTCGTACTCCTCCGCCGTGATCTGCTCATGCATCCACGCCGGGGCCACCATCTCGGCCGTCATGAAGCACCTCCTGGACACTGTGCTGCGGGCCCGATCCCGCTGGATTCAGCGTACTGTCCACCACTCGCGCAGCACGCGGATCTCACTCGCCCCCTACCCGTCGGCCGGCATCCGACCAGCGAGCCCCACGGTTGGAGCACCCCGCGCGATTAAGTGGTCGGTGAGCGATGTCCCACTTGACCCAGCCGCGCCGCGATGGGACCGGGAGAGCCCGCTTCCGTGGAGCCGCCCGAGCCCGGTCGCTCACGCAAACGGCCCCGGACGGGGAGTCCGAGGCCGAGTAGGAGCCCTCCCTGGGGGAGAAAACCCAGGTCAGAGCGGTGGTGCGCTGTGCCCCCGGCAGGATTCGAACCTGCGACACCCGCTTTAGGAGAGCGGTGCTCTATCCCCTGAGCTACGAAGGCGTGCCGTCCGTAGGGGGACGGCTTTGGACAGGGTAGCCGATGGTGCGGCGGGGGTGCCTCGGGTGGGGCCGGGGGTGGGGCGGCCCGGTGGGGGGTGCGCGGGGCGGTCTTGTGTGCGGAGTGTTCCGGGGCGTGAACTGGGGGTGAGTGGTGTGGAGGGGCCCGAGGTGCGCTCCAGGGGCGGCTTCCCGTAGCTGTCGGGGGAGGTCCGCGGTAGCTCCTGGTCGCGGGACGGGGCGGCTGCCGTCGGGCCCAGGCGTGTGGGAGGAGGCGGTGAGGGTGACCAGGGCTCGGGTGGTGGTGGTTGGTGGGGGCGTGATGGGGGTGGCCATTGCGTTTCATCTGGCTGAGGCCGGGGTGCGGGATGTTGTGGTGGTGGAGCGAGGGGTGCTCGGGGGCGGTAGTTCCGGGAAGCCCATCGGTGGGGTGCGGGCTCAGTTCTCCGATCCGGTGAACGTGGCGCTCGGGGCGCGGAGCCTGCGGGCCTACGGGGACTTCGCGCGGCGGCCCGGCGGGGACATCGGGCTGCGGCGGGTCGGGTATCTGTTTCTGCTCGATCGGGAGCAGGACCTCGCCGCCTTCGCCGCCGGGGTCGAAGTGCAGGCGCGGATGGGCGTACGGAGCCGGGTCGTCGGGCCCGAGGAGGCCGGGGCGCTGTGTCCGTATGTGCGGGCCGAGGGGCTGGTCGCGGGGGTGTACTCCGCCGGGGACGGGCACGCCCGGCCGGGGGCCGTCGTCGCCGGGTACGCGCGGGCCGCCGCCGCGCTCGGGGTCTCGTTCCGTACGGGGGTCCGGGTCACCGGGATGGAGCTGGCCGGCGGGCGCGTGGCCGCCGTGCGCACCGATCACGGGGTGATCCCGTGCGGCGCGGTCGTGTGCGCCGCCGGAGCCTGGTCCGCCGCCGTCGGGGACATGGCAGGGGTTCCGCTGCCCGTGCGGCCGCTGCGGCGGCAGATCGCGTTCACCGCGCCGCCCGTGCCGCCCGCGCCCCGCATCCCGTTCACCATCGACTTCTCCTCCACCGCCTACTTCCACAACGGCGACGGCGGCGCGCTGCTCATCGGGCTCGCCGACCCCCGGCAGGAGGAGGGGTTCGACACGTCGTGGACGGACGACTGGGTGGGGTTGTTCCGCGAGGCCGCGCGGCGGCGGATGCCCGCGCTCGCCGGGCTCGACGTGGTGGGCGGCTGGGCCGGGCTCTACGAAGTCACGCCCGACCGCAACGCCCTCATCGGGCGCGACCCCCGCGTCCCCAACTTCCTGTACGCCACCGGGTTCTCCGGGCACGGGTTCCTCCAGGCCCCGGCCGTCGGCGAAGTCGTCCGCGATCTGTACCTGGAGGAGCGGGAGCCCGTCATCGATGTCACTCCGCTGAGCGCCGAGCGGTTCCGTGCCGGGGGCGGAGCCGGGGCCGGTGCCGGTGCCGAGAGGCCCGAGATTCATGTGGTGTGACGTTCCCGCTCGGCCTTCGGCGCCGTCCGGTGGATTCCCTGCCATCCCCCGCCGGAGACCGTACGCGTGGACCGTGCGCCCGTACGACCGTGCGCCCGTGCGCCCGTACGACCGTCCGTCCGCTGCCCGACCCCCGAGAGGTGAACGTCCCATGGCCGATGACGACCACCGCCGCCCCTGGCAGCTCCGCGCCGCCTTCGCCGCCCGGCTCTCGGACATGTACGGGCGTGAGGTTCCCGCGTACGCCACCCTCGTCGACGTCTCGCGGGAGGTGAACGAGGACGTCCTGCGGGCGCGTGGCGCCGACGCCGAGCGGTTCGGGTCCATCGGGCGGGTCACGGCCGAGCGGCACGGGGCGATCCGAGTGGGGACTCCGGCCGAGTTGGGTGAAGTGGCCCGGGTGTTCGGGGCTTTGGGGATGCGGCCCGTCGGGTTCTACGATCTGCGCGAGGCCGCGGGCAGCGCCGTGCCCGTCGTGTCCACCGCCTTCCGGCCCGTGGCGGCGGACGAACTCGCCCGCAACCCGTTCCGCGTATTCACCTCGCTCCTCACCCCCGCCGACCCCCGGTTCTTCGAGCCCGAACTGCGCGCGCGCCTCGAGCGGTTCCTCGCCGCGCGGGAGTTGTTCCCGCGCGAGCTGCTCGCCCCCGCCGACCGGGCCGAGGCCGAGGGCGGGCTTTCCGGCGCGGACGCAGAGCGGTTCCTCACCCTTGCCGTGCGGTCCTTCCAGTTGTCCGCCGAGCCGATCGACAAGGGGTGGTACGAGGAGCTGGCCCGGGTCTCCGCCGTCGCCGCCGACATCGGGGGCGTGCGCAGCACGCACCTCAACCACCTCACGCCGCGCGTCCTCGACATCGACGAGCTGTACCGGCGGATGACCGCCCGCGGCGTCCGCATGATCGACACCGTGCAGGGTCCGCCCGCCTGGGACGGGCCCGACGTACTGCTGCGCCAGACGTCGTTCCGGGCGCTCGACGAGCCGCGCGCGATGCGGGAGGCCGACGGGAGGGTGGTCAGGGGGTCGCTGCGGGTGCGGTTCGGAGAGGTCGAGGCCCGCGGGATCGCCCTCACCCGGGCCGGGCGCGCCCTGTACGACGACCTGCTCGACCAGGTCGACGCCCGCCGCCCGGGCACCCCCGCCGAGCGCACCGCGGTGGCCCGCGAGGTGTGGGCCGCCCACCTGCCCCCCACCGAGCGCGGGCTCGCCGAGCGCGGGCTCGGCCACTTCACGTACCACGTGGTGGACGGTCGGCCCCGCGACGGCGCCGCCCCGCCCACGACCCTCGGTGGCCTCCTCGACGGGGGCTGGGTGCGGGCCGAGCCCGTGGTGTACGAGGACTTCCTGCCCCGGTCCGCCGCGGGGATCTTTCAGTCCAATCTGCGCGAAGCGGGGGTGCGGGACGACGAGCGGGAGGGGGTTGCTTACGACAGCGCGTGGTTGTCGGGGGCTGTGGGGCGGGCTGTGCTTGATCCCTTCGGGTTGTACGAGGAGGAAGAGCGGGTTTCTCTTGAGCGGGTGGGGCGGGAGCTGGGGCTCCCCGACCTCACGCCTGGCCCCGCGCCCGGGCCCGCGCCTGGCCCCGGGCCCGGGCCTGCGCCTGGCTCCGCGCCCGGCCCCGCTGGCCCCGCGCCCGGGGGGCGGGCCCCCTGACCCCTCGCGGGCTTCCGCCCGGGCCCGCACACCCTGAGCCCCCGCGACCCCGAGCCCTGGGGGGGGGGGGGGCGGGCCCCCCCAACGCCCCCCACGCCCACCGGCCACCACCCGCACCCCGAGCCCTGGGGGCTGCGCCCCCTCGCCCCCCGATCGCGCTCCGCGCTCGTCCTCAAACGCCGGACGGGCTGGACTACCCCGCTCGCCGCCAAGTGCCGCCGTCGGCCACCGCCGGACGAGCTGAGCCCCCCGCCACCAGGGGGCTCACCACCGGACACCACCGGACAAAGCGAGTCTCTCCACCACCAGAGGGTTCACTACCAGACACCACTGGACAAACCGAGTCCCTCCGCCACAGAGGGCTCATCACCAGACTCCACCGGCATCAGACATCACCGGACAAACCGAGTCCCCCACCAACAGGCGGCTCACCGCCAGACGCCACCAGCACCAGACACCACCGGACAAACCGAGCCCCCGAAGCCGACGCCCCCGAGGAGCCCCCGATGTCCCTCCCCGCCACCGACACCCTCCGCTCCCGCGCCCTCGCCGCCCTCTCCCGGATCGGCGTGGCCCTCCCCGAGGGGGACGTGGCCCTCCCCGAGGGCGACGGGCTCCACGCCCGTACCCCTGTCACCGGCGAGCCGCTGTTCCCACTCGCCGGGGCCGGGGCCGGGGCCGGGGCCGTGGCCACGCCCCTCGACGTCGACGACGCCGTCGGTGTCGCGGACGAGGCCTTCCGTGCGTGGCGGGTCGTCCCGGCGCCGCGTCGGGGGGAACTGGTGCGGCGGCTCGGGGAGTTGCTGCGCACGCACCAGGGCGACCTCGCCGACCTCGTCACCGTCGAGGTGGGGAAGATCCGCTCCGAGGCCCTCGGCGAGGTGCGGGAGATGATCGACGTCTGCGACTTCGCGGTCGGGCTCTCGCGGCAGCTCTACGGGCGCACCATCGCGTCCGAGCGGCCCGGGCACCGGCTCGCGGAGACCTGGCACCCGCTCGGCGTCGTCGGCGTGATCTCCGCGTTCAACTTCCCCGCCGCCGTCTGGTCGTGGAACACCGCCGTCGCCCTGGTCTGCGGCGACACCGTGGTGTGGAAGCCGTCCGAGCTGACACCGCTGGTCTCGCTGGCGTGCGCGCGGCTGCTGGATCGCGCCGCCGCGGACACGGGCGCCCCGGCGGGCGTGCACCGGCTGCTCCTCGGGGGCCGGGCGGTGGGGGAGCGCCTCGTGGACGACCCGCGGGTCGCGCTCGTCAGTGCCACCGGGTCGACGCGCATGGGGCGCGAGGTGGGGCCGCGGGTGGCCGCCCGCTTCGGGCGCTCGCTGCTCGAACTGGGCGGCAACAACGCCGCCGTCGTCGCGCCCTCCGCCGACCTCGACCTCACCGTACGGAGCGTGGTGTTCGCCGCCGCGGGCACGGCGGGGCAGCGGTGCACGACGCTGCGCCGCCTGATCGTCCACCGGGACGTGGCCGACGCGCTGCTCGGGCGGCTCGTGGACGCGTACCGGAAGCTGCCGGTCGGGGACCCCTTCGACGAGGGCACGCTCGTCGGGCCGCTCATCTCGCCGGCCGCGCTGGACCGCATGCGGGAGGCGCTCGCCCGGGCCAGGGACGAGGGCGGCGAGGTCCTCGCGGGCGGAGGCCGGCGCCTCGCCGACGTCGCACCCCGGGCGGCGTACGTGGAGCCCGCCCTCGTCCGCGTCGGCGGGCAGACCGGCCACACCGGCCGGGCCGCGCAGTCGGGCGTCGTGCGCGAGGAGACCTTCGCGCCCGTCCTGTACGTGCTGACGTACGACCGGTTCGAGGAGGCCGTCGCGCTCCACAACGACGTGCCGCAAGGGCTCTCGTCCAGTGTCTTCACGCGCGACCAGCGCGAGGCCGAGCTGTTCCTGTCCGCCGAGGGCTCCGACTGCGGCATCGTCAACGTCAACATCGGCACGTCGGGCGCGGAGATCGGCGGCGCCTTCGGCGGCGAGAAGGAGACGGGCGGCGGCCGGGAGTCCGGGTCCGACGCGTGGCGCGCGTACATGCGGTCCGCGACGAACACCGTCAACTACTCGGGCGGCCTCGCCCTCGCGCAGAACGTCAGCTTCCTGTGAGCACCGGCCGGACCCCCGCACGCCGTCCACGCCTGACGCCCCCGCGCACGGCTCAGCGGCTGTGTACTGTCGCCCGGACAGCGGCCCCGGTCAGGTCGCGGACGTAGCTGACGCCCGGGCGGCCGTCGAGGACGATCTCGCCGGTGGGGACGAAGCCGGCGCGGGCGAGCACGGCCCGCGAGCCGGGATTGTCCGCGGTGGTCGCCGCCCGCAGCGACGTCAGGCCGTACTCCGTGGCGGCCAGCACGCACACCTGCCGTACGGCGTCCGTGGCGAGCCCGCGCGAGGTGGCCTTCTCGGCGATGCGGTAGCCGAGTTCGGCCGAGCCGTCCGCCACGTCCACGAGGTTGACCCGGCCGAGGATCTCGCCGTCGCCGTCGACCACCACGTGGAAGTGGCAGACCCCGGCCTCCTGTTCGGCGAGGAGCGCGCGCAGGCGCTCGTCGAACTCGGCGAAGTAGGCGTCACCGCGGTCCGGTACCGACGCGGCGAAGTAGGCGCGGTTCTCCCGCTCGAAGGCGAGCAGGGCCGGGGCGTGGTCGAGGCGCAGGCGCGCGAGTTCGGGCATAACGGCACGGTACGGCCACCGCGCCCGAGAGGACCAGGAAATTCCCCTTCCGCCGCCGCGCCGCTGCCCCGCCGCGCTGCCCCGCCGCGCCGCCCCGCGGGCCCCGGGCCCCGGGCGCGCCGTGCCCCGCCCGCCCCGCCTACTTCCGCGTCTCGATGTGGAAGCCGAACGCGGCCGTGCCCGGGTCGACCGCGGTGACGCCGCCGTCGACGGTGAGCGTGGCGCCGTTGACGAACGACGCGGCGGGGGAGAGCAGCCAGACGACGGCCTCGGCGACCTCCTCGGCGGTGCCGGGGCGGCCCGCGGGGATCAGCCGCGTCGCCTTCTCGTACGCGGTGTCGATGCCGGCCGCGCCGTCGCCGAACCCGGCGGAGTGGGCGAACTGGTTCATCCGCCGGTCCGCCATCTCCGTGCGCACCCAGCTCGGGCAGACGGTGTTGGCACGCACCCCGCGGGGGCCGTAGTCGACGGCGACGGAGCGGCACAGTTGCAGCAGCGCCGCCTTGGAGGTGGCGTACGCGGCGTTGCCGACGCCGTTGCGCAGCGCCGCCACCGAGGCGACGGCCACGACGGAGCCGCGGGTCTCCAGGAGGTGCGGCAGGGCGGTGCGCAGGAGGTGGAAGGGGCCGGTGAGGTTGGTGGCGAGGACGGTCTCCCAGTCCTCGGGGTCCAGGTCGCCGACGGCGCCGGGGCGGCCCACCCCGGCGTTCAGGACGACGCCGTCGAGCCGCCCGTACGCCTCCAGGGTCGCCGCGACGAGACCGGCGACGGCCTCGGGGTCGGAGGCGTCGGCGGGGTGGGCGAGCGCGCCGGTCTCCTCGGCGACGATGCGCAGCGGCGTCGGCCGCCGCCCGGACACCACGACGTGGTGCCCGTCGGCGCGAAGCTGCCGGGCGGTGGCGGCACCGATGCCGGTACCGCCGCCGGTGACGAGGACAACGCGGCTGTCAGCCATGGTCGTTCAGCCTCCTGGAGAGCTCGCCCTGATCCTGCTGGCTCGTGCGCCTCCACTCTGTCACCCGCCCTCCGCCCCGGCTCAAGGCCTCCTCGGTGCGAAGCTGCTCACGCCTTCCCGGCGCGCGTGATGTGCACGCGGTAGTTGCCGTCCAGGTCCACGCCTGCCACCTTGATCCGGACGCCCTTGCCGCGGTCCAGGAAGGTCTCGCCGAGGGCGAAGGGCGCGTCCGACAGCTCCGCGTGCACGTTGGGGCTGCGGGTGCAGCCGCCGCTGTCGCGGGTGGCGTCGGTGACCGTGACGGGGCCCTGGCCGGTGTCGACGCCCGCGTCCACGCGGTAGACGAGCACCCCGGCCCGGCACACCGCCTCGTCGTTGCCCGCGCGGGTGCGCAACTCCACGGCGTACCCGGTCCGCGCGCCGGTCGGCACGAACACCAGCTTGGTGCCGCCGCGCTCGGCGAGCGGGGTGAGCAGGTGCTCGGTGGTGCCGCGGGCCGGGGCGCAGTCGACCTGCGCGTCGTCGATCCAGCCCAGCTTCCACTTGTGCCAGCCGAGCAGGTCGTTGTTGGCGCCCCAGTCCTCGCTCATGATGTCCCAGTGGCCGACGGCGCCGCCGCCGTCGCGCGTGTACAGGTCCGGCAGGCCGAAGACGTGGCCGTTCTCGTGCGGCAGGACCCGGTAGCCGGTGCGGTCGTAGCTGCCCGAGCCGTCGTCCTGGCGGCTGTAGACGAACGAGGCGTTGGCGACGGGCACGCCGTCCGCCACCGGCGCCTCGTGGTTGCCTGCGAACGTCACCGACAGGACGGTGTCGAGCGCGGAGGGGCCCGCGTTCGGGGTGATGAGCACGTTCACCAGGTCGTACGCGCGGAAGTCGACGTCCGGGTCGGCCGCGGCCACGATGTCCTCGACCAGCTCCCGGTAGCCCGGGTCGAAGGGGGCGCCGCGCTCTATCCCGTACTCCTTGAACGGCTTGGGCATCCGCAGCCAGTCGGGGACCGGCACCTCGGGCCGGTAGTCGAGGCGGCCGTACGAACTGGTGCGGAACCAGTCGGTGGTCTGCGGGAAGAACTCCCCGAGCCGGTCGAGCGCGGTGCCCTCGCCGGGGGCGTCGGAGAAGTCGACCATCAGGTTCAGGGCGCGGACGGTGCCGGTGGAGCGGGCGTAGCCGGGGCCGGTAGGGATGCCCTCGGACATCTGGACGCCGAGCTCGCCGCTGATCATGCAGGGGCCGTGCGCGCCGGAGCGGGTCTGGGAGACGGGGCCGGAGGCCGAGGCCGTGTCGGCGAGCAGGCGGCCGGTGCTCGCGGAGGCGGTCACGGCGAGCACGACCGCGGCGGCCGAGCCGAGCGCCGCGGCCCGCAGGAGCCGGTGGCGGCGGGCCCCGGCGGGGGCCCGTCCGGGGCCCCCGGGGGCGGTGCCGCTCCCGGTGCCCTCGGCGCTCCGGCCCTCGGCTATGCCCTTCCACGGCGGCTGCTGCATACGTGGGCCCTCCACTCCGCGGCAGCCGCGGGTCCGGCTGCACCCTCTGCGATCACCCTGTGCCGGAGGGTGCGCGGGCGCGCGCTGAGCTGGCCCGATCGTGGGTATCGCGGGTGGCTGGGGTGGGGGCGGACTGTCGGCCGGGGTGGGGGCGGGCCGACGGGGTGAGGGTCCGTCGGAAATGTGAGGTACGTCACAGGCCGGAGGGGAAATAACCGGGGACGGCGTCCCCGTTTAGGGAGGTGTCCGCGCGAAACGGGGATCAACTCCCCGCATCGCGCACCTCAGCTCCCGCCGGGAAATTCGTTGGACCCGCCACCTGGGGCCCTGCGAACCTGAGGCCTTTGACCGCTTCGAGGAGACTTCGCCGTGGAAACCGCCACCGCCGCGCAGCGCCGCGCGACCCGCCCGCGGGCCGACGCCCTGCGCAACCGGGAGCGGATCGTCGCCGCCGCACGCGAGATGTTCGTCCAGCGCGGCGCCGACGTGCCGCTGGACGAGATCGCGCGCCGCGCGGGCGTCGGGAACGCCACGGTCTACCGCCACTTCGCCGACCGCGACGAGCTCGTGCACCACGTACTGCTCTCGGTCACCGACCGGGTGACGAGCCTCGCCGAGGCCGCCGTCGCGGCCGCCGACGCCGCGCCGGAGTCCGCGTTCGCGGCCCTGCGCGACTTCGCCCACGACGCGGTGGACGAGCGCATCGGCGCGCTGTGCCCGATCCTCTCCGAGTCGCTCGACCCGAACCACCCCGAGCTGCACGCGGCCCGGGTCCGCGTCGAGGGCGTCGTGGAGGCGCTCATGGAGCGGGCCCGCCGCGCCGGCCAGCTCCGCACCGACATCGGCGTCGGTGACCTCATGGTGGCCCTGGGGCAGCTCACCAGGCCGCTGCCGGGCACCGGCGGCTGCCTCCTCGACTTCGACCAGTTCGTGCACCGCCATCTCCAGTTGTTCCTGGACGGCCTGATGGCGCCGGCACGCTCACCGCTTCCCGGACACCCCGCGACGTTGGAGGAGCTACGCGACAAGGCGCACTGAGCAGCTCCTGAAGCAATCGTTCGCCGGACGGCGACGGCCGCGACCCGGACCCGGGTCGGAAGGAGGACCCGCACTCCGACCCGGGACCCATGCGCCCGGCCGCCCTCCTGGTGTCTCGTTTATCAGTACTCACCCTGTTTATCCCTGCATCCCTAGGTGGCTCCACCCATGTCACAGTCAGCAGTTCCGTCACTCGCTCCCGATCCGAAGCGCTGGAAGGCCCTCGTCTTCATCGCGCTCGCCCAGCTCATGGTCGTCCTCGACGCGACCATCGTGAACATCGCGCTGCCCTCGGCCCAGGAGGACCTCGGCATATCCGAGGGCAACAAGCAGTGGGTCATCACGGCCTACGCCCTGGCCTTCGGCGGCCTGCTGCTGTTCGGCGGCCGCATCGCCGACCTGTGGGGCCGCAAGCGCACCTTCGTCACCGGCCTCATCGGCTTCGCCGCGGCCTCCGCGCTCGGCGGCGCCGCGACCGGCGAGGCCATGATGCTCGGGGCCCGCGCCCTCCAGGGCCTGTTCGGCGCGCTGCTCGCGCCCGCCGCCCTGTCCCTGCTCGCGGTGATGTTCACCGAGGCCAAGGAGCGCGCCAAGGCGTTCGGCATCTACGGTGCCATCGCCGGCGGCGGCGGTGCCGTCGGCCTCATCCTCGGCGGCTTCCTCACCGAGTACCTGAACTGGCGCTGGACGTTCTTCGTGAACATCCCGTTCGCGATCGTCGCCGCCGCCGGTGCCTACTTCGTGATCCGCGAGCCCGAGGGCGGCCGCAACCGCTCGCCGCTCGACATCCCCGGCGTGGTCCTGTCCACGCTCGGCCTGGTCGCGCTGGTCTACGGCTTCACGCGCGCCGAGTCCGAGGGCTGGTCGGACACCGTGACGATCACCATGTTCGTCTCCTCCGTCGTGCTGCTGGCCGCGTTCGTCGTCACCGAGGCCAAGGTCCGCCACCCGCTGCTCCCGCTGCGCGTCCTGACCGAGCGCAACCGCGGCGGCATCTACCTGTCGCTCGGCCTCGCCGTCATCTCGATGTTCGGCCTGTTCCTGTTCCTCACGTACTACCTGCAGATCGTCAAGGGCTACTCTCCGGTGAAGACCGGCTTCGCGTTCCTGCCGATGATCTTCGGCATGATCGTGGGCTCGACGCAGATCGGCACCCGCCTGATGACCCGCGTCGCGCCGCGCCTGCTGATGGCACCGGGCTTCCTGCTCGCCGCCCTCGGCATGCTGCTCCTGACGCAGCTCGACATCGACACCTCGTACGCCGGTCTGATCATGCCGGCGCAGCTCATGCTGGGCCTCGGCATGGGTACGGCGTTCATGCCGGCCATGTCGCTGGCCACGCACGGCGTCGAGCCGCGTGACGCCGGTGTCGCCTCCGCGATGGTCAACACCTCGCAGCAGGTCGGCGGCGCCATCGGCACGGCCCTCCTGAACACCATCGCGGCCTCCGCGACCACGGCGTACATCGAGGACCACGTGGCGGGCGCCACCACCCCGGCGGCGCAGAAGGTGCTCGCGGCCAAGGCCATGGTGGACGGCTACACCCACGCCATCTGGTGGGCGGTCGGCATCCTCGTCGTCTCCGCGGTGATCGCCGCCGTGCTCATCACCACCGACGCCCAGAACGGCGCCCCGGCCGCCTCCGGCGACGGCGCCGAGAACCCCGACGACGCCGTGAAGATCCCGGTGGTGGCGCACTGACGCCCCCCGCGGTCTGCCGGTACGGGCCCGCCCGGCGCTCCCCAGGGAGCCGGGGCGGGCCCGTCCGCGTCACGGGGCGGGGGCCGGAGCAGGTGCGGGGGCGTGGGCGGGGGCTCTAACGGAGCCAGGGCAGGTCCGCGCCCGCCTCCTTCGGCTGGAGTCCCTCGGCGACGATCCGCATGATCTCGCCGAGGGACTTCTGCTGTGCCGGGGTCAGCCGGTCGAAGACGGCCTGCCGCACCGCCTCCACGTGGCCCGGAGCGGTGTGCTGGAGCACCTCGTACCCGCCGTCGGTCAGGATCGCGAACTGCCCCCGCTTGTCGGTCGGGCAGTCCTCGCGCCGCACCCAGCCACTGCGCTCCAGGCGCGCGATCGCGTGCGAGAGCCGGGACCGGGTGATCTTCGAGCTGCGGGCCAGCTCCGTCATCCGCATCCGCCGCCGCGGCGCCGCCGAGAGCTGCACGAGCAGCGCGTAGTACAGGTGCGGCATGCCGGCGTCCCGCTGGAGCTGGCGGTCGAGGTAGTCCTCCAGGAGCGTGGACGCGTGCACGTACGCCAGCCAGGTGCGCTGCTCCTCCTCGCCGAGCCAGCGCGGCTCGGCGTCCCCGCGCGGGGCGGTCGCCCCGGCGGGCCCGGGGGCGGGCGCGGCGGTCGGGGCGCTCCGGTCGGAGGCCGCGGGGGCCGTCCGGTCGGACAGGGGGGCGGCGTTCCGCGCGGAGGTGGATGGCTGGTCCATGTATCCCACTGTACGAGCCCTTCCTGTGCCGCCCCGGAGCCGCGTCACAGGGCGGGCGGATTCAGTTCCACACCGCGCAGCGCGGCCGCCCGCGCCCGCTCGTCGCCGACGTCCAGGGCGGTGTCCGCGAACTTGATGGTGTGGTCGTCGCCGTGCGCGGCGGCCCGCGCGAAGACCTCCTCGAACGTGCTGGTGGCGGCCTCGCCGTAGGCGGCGCGCGTCTCCTCGGGCGGCGCCGGGTCCGCGGGCGCGTAGGCGGCGGTGACCGCGGCCCCGGCCGCCCAGGCCGCCTCCAGCGACGCGGGCCACAGGGCGCGGGGGAGCGCGGGCAGGGCGCGCAGCACGGCGTTGGGCGCCGTCGCCGCGTGCACCAGCATGATCGGCTCACCGTGGCCGTGGTCGGCGTAGCGGTGCACGGCCGCGGCGACCAGCTCGGTGAGGTGGTCCCGCGCGGCGTCGGGGTCGGCGGCCGGCGCGGTCGGCCACACCGGTACGGAGGCGAGCTGCGCGAAGCGGTCCGGCAGCGGGCCGTCCTGGACCGGGATCCGCTCGACGGCGGCGAGGGCGGCGAGGGCCCCCGCGGACGCGGGCAGCGCGACCGCCGCGCGCGGGGGCAGCGGGGTGTGGCGGGCCGCCCAGTAACCGAGGCCGTGGGCCAGCTCGGCCAGCCGGGGCGCGGTCTCGCCGCCGGGCGCGAGGAGGCCGCGCACGGCGTGGCCGACGCGGATCACCGGGTGCGTGGAGCCGCCCGCGATGCCCGGCAGGAGCACCGGCCACCAGGCGGCGAGCACCTCGCGCCAGGGCCGCTCGGCGAGCGCGCGCGAGAAGTGGTCGATCCAGTCAGCGGCCCGCCGCGGATCGCCGAGGGCCTCGCGCCAGGTGGCGTCCGTCACCGGGGCGACCCGGCCCGGCATGTCCTCCAGCTTGTGCCGGTAGTAGTCGAGCCACCGGTGCACGGTACGGGCCTGGCCGCGGCGGACCAGGGCCTCGACGGCCATCGGACCGTGGTTGGTCAGCCGCCCGAGCCGTTCCGGGCCGCTCGCGTGCAGCCGTTCGAGAGCCTCGTCGAGGATGCCGGAGTCGCCTCCGGACGTGTGTACGTCGTCCATGGCCGCACGCTAGGCGCCCGGCCCCGCGGCGGTAACGGTCCGCGGGCCTAGTCCCTCAGCAGTCCCTCCTGGTCCCTCCGCCCTAGGGGCAGCTCGTACCAGGCCACGTCCCAGTAGCGCCCGAACTTCCGCCCCACCTCCCGGTACGTCCCCAGGTGCCGGAACCCGAAGCGCTCGTGCAGCCGCACCGAGGCCTCGTTGGGCAGGGCGATCCCGGCGTAGGCCCGGTGCACGTCCTCGCCCTCCAGGGCGGCGAGGAGACGGCGGTACAGCAGCGTGCCGACACCGCGCCCGGCCGCCTCCGGGACGCAGTACACGCTGAGCTCGACGGAGGTGGCGTACGCGGGCTTGGGGCGCAGGGGGCTGGAGGTGGCGTAGCCGAGGATGCGGGGGGCTTGGCTGCTGGCGGGTGGCTGGTGGTTGTTGGGTGCCGGGCGGCTGGCGGGTGCCCGGCGGCCGTCGGGTCTTCGGCGGCTGTCGGATTCCTGACGCGCAGCGGATTCCCGACGCCCAGCGGGTACCCGACGCCCAGCGGGGTCCTGACGCTCACCGGATTCCCGGCGTTCACTGGATTTCTGGCGTTCGCCGGATTCCGGCGATTTCCCCGTTTCATCCGGTTTGCCCTCTTCGCCACCCTGGGCAACCAAGAGGCGGTGGGGGCCGTCTTTGGGGTGGGAGAGCAGCCAACGGCGTCTCTCTTCCGGCAGGAACGGGACGGTGTCGAATGTGATGGCGGTCTCACGGACGTAGTGGTTGTAGAGCTCCGTGAGGGCGGTGAGGTCCCCCTCGACGCCTGGTCTGACCTGCACCTCTGTGGGTCCCTGCGGCACGTGCCCTCCCTGTGTGGCCGGACAGGGTACTGCATGATCACGAAAATGCATGTGCGGCTTGGGAATTCTGTCCGGATTCCAGTCGTTGTTTCCAGCAGATGCGGGGCACCTGGGAAGGTGTGCCGTTTACCACAGGTCCACACCTGGACCGCCCGGCCCGTCCGGACCAGTGGTCCCAGCCGGACCGACCAGTGACAACCACGCAAGGGAGCACGCATGGCAACCCGTGCCGTCGCCCGTCGTACGTCCGCCGACACCGGTGAGACCGGCGCGGCCCGCAGTGTTCGCGCATCTGGCGGCGAGATCGCCGACCGCGACCTGGTCGGCATGTACCTCGACGAGATCGCACGCACGCCCCTGCTCGACGCCGCGAGGGAGGTCGAGTTGTCCCAGATCATCGAGGCCGGGGTGTACGCGCAGAAGATCCTCGAGGGCGAGGTGGAGGAGAAGTCGGCCGTCGCCGCCTCCGAGGAGGAGCTGCGCGCCCTGGTGGCCGAGGGCGAGCGGGCGAAGGACATCTTCATCCGGTCGAACCTGCGCCTGGTCGTCGCCGTCGCCCGCCGGTACCCGCGCAGCGGCCTCCCCCTGCTCGACCTCATCCAGGAGGGCAACGCGGGCCTGGTCCGCGCGGTCGAGAAGTTCGACTACGCCAAGGGCTTCAAGTTCTCCACGTACGCCACCTGGTGGATCCGCCAGGCCATCACGCGCTCCATAGCCGACCAGTCCCGCACCATCCGGCTCCCCGTCCACCTGGTGGAGGAGCTGGGCCGGATCCGCCGCGTGCAGCGCGAGTTCAACCGCGAGCACGGCCGTGAGCCGGAGCCCGCCGAGATCGCCGCCGAGCTGGCGTCGACCCCCGAGCGGGTCGTCGACGTCCTGGACTGGGCCCGCGACCCCGTCTCGCTGAACATGTCGGTGGACGACCAGGGCGACACCCAGTTCGGTGACCTCCTGGAGGACACCTCGGCCGTCTCCCCGGAGCAGTCCGTCCTCACGCTGCTGCGCAGCGAGGAGCTGGACGACCTCATCGGCCGCCTCGACCAGCGCACGGCCTCCATCATCAAGATGCGGTACGGCATCGTCGACGGTCGCGAGCGGACGCTGACGGAGGTCGGCAAGGAGCACGGCCTGACACGCGAGCGCATCCGCCAGATCGAGAAGCACGCGCTGCTCGAACTCAAGAAGCTGGCGCGGGACACGGGCTTCGACGCGGTGGCCTAGAGCGGCCGGCCAGGCGGGACGAAAGCTGCCCCGCAGGCCGGGCCACGGCTTGGCGGTCGGCTGCGCCGGGGCCCGCGCCCGCGGCGGCGGGCTGCTCCTGGATTCCCGGGTGCCGCCGGTACGCCCTCGGCGCGCGCGACCCGGCCCGGTCTTGGCGCGCGGCGGTGTAGTGAGCGAGGGCTCCTCCGCCGGTACGGGCGTTCTGTCGTGCTGCGTGAGTGTGTACGGTCTGCGAGCGCTGAGCGGACGGGGGGTGTCGGCCTGGGGGGCGTCGGGGCTTGCCCTGTGGGTGGGGTTGTACGGGTGGGCGGGTGGGAAGCGCGGCGGCCGGGCTCAGCCCGAGACCGCGGCGAGGCCGTAGGCCCAGGGCAGGCCCAGCCGGAGAGGCCGGCCCCGGGCAGCGAGGCTCGGCCCGAGGAGGGCGGCCCCAGGCCAGTGGGGCTCAGCTCGCGGCGGCGGTGAGGCGGCGGCCCAGGTCCCGTACCCGGGTCACCAACTCCCCGGGCCCGCGCACAGCGAAGTCGCACTCGACCCACAGCAACCGCACCGCCACCCACTCCACCGGCTCGGTCACGGACCCCCGCAGCCGGCACCGCCCCTCCCCGACCTCGGTCACCTCCCCCAGGGACGGCGGCAGCCGCCGCGCGACCTCGGCGGCCGGTGCCTGGAACTCCACGTCCACGTCGTACGCCGCGGACTCCTGCCGCCGCGGCAGCACGCTCCGCCGCACATACGCCTCCGCACTGCCCCCCGGCAGCATCCGCGGAGCGAACCGCACCCCCGTGGCGAACGGCTCCGACACCCGGTCCACCCGGAACGTACGCCAGTCCTCCCGGTCCAGGTCGTACGCCACCAGGTACCAGCGGCGCCCCGTGGACACGAGCCGGTGCGGCTCGGTGAGACGCCGCGACGGGGTCCCGTCCTTGGCCTCGTACGCGAACCGCAGCCGCTCGCGCCCGGCCGTCGCCGACGCCATCGTCGTCAGCGTCTCCGGCGCCACCCGCGCCCCGTCCCCGCTGGCCAGCGACATCGTCGCCGCCCCGAGCGCGGCCACGCGGTGCCGCAGCCGCGACGGCAGCACCTGCTCCAGCTTGGCCAGCGCCCGCACCGACGCCTCCTCCACGCCCTCCACCGCGTGCCCCGCCCCCGCCCGCAGCCCGACGGCGATCGCCACGGCCTCCTCGTCGTCGAGGACGAGCGGCGGCATCGCCTTGCCCGCGACGAGCCGGTACCCCCCGGCCGCGCCCTGCGTCGCCTGCACGGGATAGCCCAGCTCCCGCAGCCGGTCGATGTCCCGCCGCACCGTGCGCCGCGACACCCCGAGCCGATCCGCGAGCTCGCCGCCGGGCCACTCCCGCGGCGTCTGCAGGAGCGAGAGGAGCGTCAGGAGCCGCGCCGGAGTGTCCGTACCGCCACCGCTTGAAGTCGTCATGCCCCCAGGATGCCGGGCAAGTAGGACACGATCCGACCTACTGGGGCGGCGGATTCCCGCACGCCGCCAGGAGGGGATCTAGGACACGATCTGGCCTATACGGCTCCTAGCCTGACGGCATGACTTCACCCAGCACCCCCAGCCCGGCCGCTCCGTCCCCGGAGTCACGGGCCGACCGCCGCCGGTGGTTCGCCCTCGCGATCGTGATGACGGCCGCCTTCATGGACCTCGTCGACGTGACGATCGTGAACATCGCGATCCCCGCCATCCAGCGGGACGCGGGCGCCACGTTCAGCCAGATCCAGTGGATCACCGCCGGTTACGCGCTCGCGCTCGGCGCCGGACTCATCACCGGCGGGCGGCTCGGCGACATCTACGGCCGCAAGAAGATATTCCTCATCGGCATCGCCGGCTTCACCGTCGCCTCGGCGCTGTGCGGCTTCGCCGCGAACCCGGAGATGCTCGTCGCCTCCCGCATCCTTCAGGGTGCGATGGCCGCCCTGATGGTGCCCCAGGTGCTCTCGATCGTGCACGCCACGTTCCCCGCGCACGAGCGCGGCAAGGTCTTCGGCCTGTTCGGCATGGTCGTGGGCCTCGGCGCGGTCTCCGGCCCGCTGCTCGGCGCGCTCCTCACGGAGTGGAACCTCTTCGGCCTCGAATGGCGCCCGATCTTCCTGATCAACCTGCCGGTCGGCATCGCGGGCCTGCTCCTCGGGCGGAAGTTCATCACCGAGTCCAAGGCGCCGCGCGCCCTGCGGCTCGACCTCGTCGGCGTCGTCCTCGTCACCCTCGGCCTGCTGATGGTCCTCTACCCGCTGACGCGCGGGCACGAGCTGGACTGGCCGGTCTGGGGCCACGTGACGATGGCGGGCTCGCTGGTGGTCTTCGCCGCACTGGTGGCGTACGAGAGGCGGAAGGCCGCCCGGGACGGCTCGCCGCTCGTGGAGCTGTCCCTGTTCAAGGTGAGGAGCTTCGCCGCGGGCATCGCCGTACAGACGGTCTTCGGTGTCTCGCTGGGCATCTTCTTCCTGGTCTGGACGATGTACATGCAGGTCGGCCTCGGCTGGAGCGAGCTGCACGCGGGCCTGACCGGCGTCCCCTTCTCCATCGCGGTCTCCTTCGCCGCCGGGATCTCCGTGCAGAAGCTGGTGCCGCGGTTCGGCCGCAAGGTCCTCCAGACCGGCGCGCTGACCATGGCCGCGGGCGTACTGATCTACATCTGGGAGGCCGACCGGTACGGCGCCGGCATCACCTCCTGGCAGATGGCCCTGCCGCTCGTGGTGATGGGCCTCGGCATGGGCCTGATCGTGGCGCCGCTGACGGACGCGGTGCTCTCCGAGGTCCCGCGCGAGCACGCGGGCTCCGCGTCCGGGCTCATCAACACCGTGCAGCAGATGGGCAACGCGCTCGGCCTCGGCCTGGTCTCCGTCGTCTTCTACGGCGCCATGGACGAGGACGTCGTACGGCAGCGGGTCGCCGCGGAGTTCGCCCACGGCTTCGAGAACGCCCTGTGGTGGGTGGTCGGCGTCCTCACCGTCATCTTCCTGCTGATGCTGGGGCTGCCCCGGCGCCCGGCCCAGCACATCGAGGGCGCCGAGTCCGGCCCCGCCGAGTCCCCCGCGCCTGCCGAGGCCCCCGCGCCCGCCGAGACCCCGGAACCGGCCCTCACCCGCTGAGCCGCGGGACGCCTCCCCGGCCCTCCTCCTCGGGCTCTCTCCCCACCCACCCGCGCATTCCCGGCTGCCGCCGGGCGGGGCCGTGTCACGGTCCCGGGGCGGGTGGGTGGAGCCGTTTCCGCACCGGGATGCTCTGGGCGCTCGGGGTGCTGTGGGTGCTCTGGGTGCTCTGGGCGCCAAGGGGCCCGTTTGTGCCCGAACCACATCCGTTCATGTTTACTTCGCGCCGTAGTGCCCGTACGCTCCAGAAGAACCCACACACCCGGGCATACGGCAGGAGGCCCCGAGCCATGTACGCGCCAGAGCGGCAGCAGGAGATCCTGCGCCTGGCCAGAGAGGGCGGGCGCGTCGACGTCCTGTCCCTCGCCGCCGCGTTCCAGGTCACCGCGGAGACCATCCGCCGCGACCTGAAGGCCCTGGACCGCGCGGGCCTGCTGCGCCGGGTGCACGGCGGCGCCATCCCGGCCGGCCGCCTGGACTTCGAGCCGGACCTCGCGGAGCGCGAGAGCACCGCCGCCGACGAGAAGGACCGCATCGCCCGGGCCGCCCTCGCCGAACTGCCGCCCGAGGGCAGCGTCATCCTCGACGCCGGTTCGACGGTGGCCCGCCTCGCCGCCGCCCTCCCGCTGGAGGCGGAGCTCACGGCGGTCACCCACAGCCTCCCCACCGCCGCCCGCCTCGCCGACCACCCGGGCATCCAGCTCCACCTGGTCGGCGGCCGCGTCCGGCACCGTACGCGCGCGGCCGTCGACGCCTGGTCCCTGCGCGCCTACGCCGAGATCCGCGCCGACGTCGTCTTCCTCGCCGCCAACGGCTTCTCCGCCGCGCACGGCCTGACCACCCCCGACCTCGCCGAGGCCGCCGTGAAGCGCGCCGCCGTCGCCGCCGCCCGCCGCGTCGTCCTGCTCGCCGACAGCGGCAAGTACGGCCAGGAGCACTTCGCCCGCTTCGGCGACCTCACCGACGTCGACCTGCTGATCACGGACACCGGCCTCGCCCCGGACGACGCCGCCGCCATCGAGCGCGCGGGCACGGAGGTGGTACGCGCATGATCCTCACCGTCACCCCGAACCCCTCCCTCGACCGCGCCTACGAGGTCCCCGCCCTCACCCGCGGCGACGTCGTCCGCGCCACCGGCGACCGCATGGACCCCGGCGGCAAGGGCGTCAACGTCTCCCGCGCCGTCGCCGCCGCCGGCGTCCGCACCCTCGCCGTCCTGCCCCTCGGCGGCGCCACCGGCGCCCTCGTCGCCCAGCTCCTCGACGAGCAGGGCATCGACGTCGCCCCGGTCCAGGTCACCGGCGCCACCCGCGCCAACATCTCCGTCGCCGAACCCGACGGCACCCTCACGAAGATCAACGCGCCCGGCCCCGCGCTCACCCCCGCCGAGAGCGAGGCCCTGCTCGGCACCGTCGCCGCCCACTCCGCGGACGCCGACTGGATCGCCTGCTGCGGCAGCCTCCCGCGCGGCCTCGCCCCCTCCTGGTACGCCGACGTGGTCCGGCGCAGCCACGCCGCCGGGGCCCGGATCGCCCTCGACACCTCCGGCCCCGCCCTCCTCGCCGCGCTCCCCGGCCGCCCGGACGTCGTCAAGCCGAACGCCGCCGAGCTGGCCGAAGCCGTCGGCCGCCCCCTCGCCACCCTCGGCGACGTCCTCAAGGCCGCCGACGAACTGCGCGAACGCGGCGCCCGCGCCGTGCTCGCCAGCCTCGGCGCCGACGGCCAGCTCCTCGTCGACGACACCGGTACGTACGTCGGCCGCGCCCGCGTCGACGCCGTACGCAGCAACGTCGGCGCGGGGGACAGCTCCCTCGCCGGGTTCCTCGTCGCGGGCGGCGCCGGGCCCGCGGCCCTCGCCTCGGCCGTCGCGCACGGCGCCGCCGCCGTCCGGCTGCCCGGCAGTGTCATGCCCACCCCGGCCGACCTCGCGCCCGGCGCCGTCACCGTCACGGACGAGGTCCCGCTCGACCTCGCCCTGACCGAGCCCGCTCCCTGAACGGGGCCCGCTTCCTGACCGGCCCCGTGCCCTGACCTGGCCCTCCTGACCGGCCCGCTCCCTGAACCGACACCCGTTCCCTTCTCACCCCCGTCCCCCCTCGCCCCGCCCCCACCCTCGCCCCCGTCCCCACTTCGCCCGTGTCCCCGGGCGGCACGCGCGCAAAGGAGCCCGCGATGAGCGAGAACCACGCCATGATCACCGCGGAGTTGGTCGACCTCGACCTCGACCGTTCCGCCGACACCAAGGAGGCGGCGGCCCGCGCCCTCGCCAGGCGCATGGTCACCCTCGGCCGCGTCACCGACCTGGACGGCTTCCTCGCCGACGTCGCCGCCCGCGAGGCCCAGATGCCCACCGGTCTCGACGGCGGCATCGGCATCCCGCACTGCCGCAGCGCCCACGTCACCGAGCCCACCCTGGCCTTCGGCCGCAGCGCCCGGGGCATCGACTTCGGCGCCCCCGACGGCCCGGCCGACCTGATCTTCCTGATCGCCGCCCCGGCGGGCGCGGACGACGCCCACCTGACGATCCTGTCGTCCCTGGCACGGCAGTTGATGGACGAGGCGTTCACGCGGGCCCTGCGCGAGGCCCCCGACGCGGCGACGGCGGCGGCACTCATCCGGGGCGACGCTCCCGCGCCCGTCGCTCCGGCCGCTCCCGTGACGGAGGCCCCGGACGCCACCGTGGACGGGCCGGACGCGGAGCCGCCCGCCGAGGGCGCCCCGGACCCGGCCGCCGGTCGGTCGGCGGCCGGGTCCGATGAGGACGAGCCCCCGCTCACCAAGTCCCAGGAGGGTGAGCCCTCGTTCCGGATCGTCGCCGTCACCTCCTGTCCCACCGGCATCGCCCACACCTACATGGCCGCCGAGGCGCTGGAGAACGCCGCGCGCGACGCGGGCGTCGAGCTCACCGTCGAGACCCAGGGCTCGGCGGGCTTCACCCGCCTCGACGCCGGGACCGTCGCACGGGCCGACGCCGTGATCTTCGCCCACGACGTCCCCGTACGCGACAAGGCCCGCTTCGCGGGCAAACCCACCGTCGACGTGGGCGTCAAGGCGGGCATCAACCGCCCCGCCGCCCTCATCGCCGAGGCCCGCGAGAAGGCCGCCCGCGGCGACGCCACGGCGGCCCCGGCCGGCCCGAGCCCCGTCGACAACACGGGCGACAGCGGCGACAGCTACGGCACCAAGCTGCGCAAATGGCTGATGAGCGGCGTCAGTTACATGGTCCCCTTCGTCGCCGCCGGCGGCCTCCTCATCGCCCTCGGCTTCGCCATCGGCGGCTGGAAGATCGACAAGGCCCCGTCGGTCGCCGAGCACTTCGTCTGGACCGACCACACGAGCTGGGCGGCCCTGCTCTTCCAGACCGGCGGCCTCGCCTTCGCCTTCCTCGTCCCCGTCCTCGCGGGCTACATCGCGTACGGCATGGCCGACCGGCCCGGCCTCGTACCGGGCTTCGTCGGCGGTTCGGTCGCCGTCACCATCGAGGCGGGCTTCCTCGGCGGCCTCGCGGCCGGCCTGCTCGCGGGCGCCGTCGTGATGGGCATCCAGCGCGTCCGCGTCCCGGCCGTGCTGCGCGGCATCATGCCGGTGGTGGTGATCCCGCTGATCTCCTCGGCGGTGGTCGGCTTCCTGCTGTTCCTGGTCGTCGGCAAGCCCATCGCCTCGCTGCAGAACGCCCTGACCGACTGGCTGGAGGGCCTCTCCGGCGCCAACGCCGTCATCCTCGGCGTCATCCTCGGCCTGATGATGTGCTTCGACCTCGGCGGCCCGCTCAACAAGGTCGCGTACGCCTTCGCCGTCGGCGGCCTCGCCCACCCCACCGACGGCTCGCTCAAGGTGATGGCCGCCGTGATGGCGGCCGGCATGGTGCCGCCGCTCGCGATGGCGCTGGCCACGACCGTGCGGGGCCGCCTGTTCACCCGGACCGAGCGCGAGAACGGCAAGGCGGCCTGGTTCCTCGGCGCCTCCTTCATCACCGAGGGCGCGATTCCGTTCGCGGCCGCGGACCCGGTGCGGGTCATCCCCGCGTCGATGGCGGGCGGCGCGGTCACGGGCGCCCTGTCCATGGCCTTCGGCTGCACGCTCCGCGCCCCGCACGGAGGCGTGTTCGTGGTGCCGCTGATCGGCCGCCCCCTGCTCTACCTGCTCGCCGTAGCCGCCGGGGTCTGCGTGTCGACCGCCGTGGTGATCCTGCTCAAGAGCGCCCGCAAGGCACCGGCCGCACCGGAGGGGGACGCGGCGCCGTCCGCCGCGGACGAGCCGAAGGCCGCGGTCACCGCCTGAGCGGACCGCGTTCCCGGACGCCCGGGCGTGGGCATACTGCACTGGTACTGCGGCATGGGCGCCCGGGCACGGGCAGCATCCCGTGGGGGCCACCGTGAGCGAGCTTCAGCAGAGCCACCTCAGCAGCCTGCTCGGCATGGTCACCGACCTCACCGAGCAGGCACGCGCGAACCACGCCAAGGGCGTGGAGGCCGACCCCGTGCACCTGGCCGTCTACTCCGGCTTCCTCGTCGAGACCGGCACGAGCATCCGCTGGCTCCTCGAACCCGCCCTGCTCGAGCAGGCGGCCGAGGCCGTCCGCCGCCAGGCCCCCGCCGCGAGCCCCGCCCACGCCGACGTCGCCGCCCGGCTGCTCGCCACCCTGTGGTCGTCCTGCGTCCTCGCGGGCGTCGACACCGAGGACTGGGACCGCGAAGCCCCCGAACTCCCCGCCATCTGCCTCCGCATGGCGACCCTGGTGACGGGCGAACGCCCACCGGGACAGGAGCGGGACCGCGAGCCGGACGGCCGAACCGGCGCCTGACCTGACGTGAGGAGCGCCGACGAGGGAGCGCAACCGGAAGGCACCGTGTGCGAGATACGTCACTTCAGGCCCAAAGTCCCCTTAACGCCTCTGTTGTGGGGGTGGGCGGCTGTTGTCTACTGAGCGGCATGTTCGACGGTGCTTCGATCGTTCAGCAGACAGGCGTGGCGCTGTTCGCCGCCGCGACCGCCCTCTGGGCCCTGACCTTCCTGCGCATACGGCGGCTGCGCGCGGCCCCGGCACCGGAAGGGCCCGCGCTGCGCTCGCTGCCCGGCCAGTCCGGCCCACCCCGCGCGGAGTCCGTGGACCTGACGGCGGCCGAACGAGCCGCGTTCGCCGGTCTGGTGCGGCAGTTCGGCACGGGACACGGCCACTGGGAGGGCTGAACTCCCGCACCGCACGGCCCTCCGTCCAACGGGCGGGAGCGGTCCGTCGGAAGCGGTCCAACAGAAGTGGTCCGACGGAAGCGGCCCGTCGCGAGCGGTCTGTCGGAAGCGGTCCGTCGTGAGCGGTCTGTCGGGAGCGGTCAGCGGCTGCGCGACACCGGGTACGTCCGCGCGCGGCGCTCCATCGCCGCGCGGGCCGCGGGTTCGCTCACGTACACCTCGCACATGTGCCGGCCGTCGGCCGTCGCCGTGTGCTCGACCTCCCACAGGCTGACCTCGGAGCCGTCGAAGAGCAGGAACGCGTGCTCGTACAGCGAGAAGCCGAGCCGGGCCTCGCCGCTCAGCCCGGAGCGGCCGAAGGCCTGGGTGATCTGGTGCGCGAAGGCCGAGCGGAGCAGTCGCTCCATGTCCTCGCCGGGGCGGTCCGCGCCCGCCGGGTTCTCCGCGCGGCGCAGCAGCCTGCGGGCGTGGTCGGCCGAGTCGTCCGGCACGTACGTGTGCGCGGGCTCGTTCGCCGCCGTGAGCTGGAGGACGACGGGCAGGTCCCCGGCCGGGGTGTCGGGCGGCAGCGGCAGCCGGGCCGTGGCGACCCCGGCCTCCTCCTCGTCCAGGTACAGCTCGTACGTGGGGCTGCTGCCGGGGCCCGTGTTGTGCGCCAGCTCCCACAGGGTGAGCGCGCTGCCGTCGGCGAGCAGCCAGGTGTGGCGGTACGTCTCGCGGTGCAGGCCCGCGCTGTGGTGCGCGGAGTGCAGCGAACTGTCGTAGGCCAGCGCCTGGTCCAACCGCCGGAGCGTCACGTCCGGCAGGTCGAAGGAGTTCAGGGCGCGGCCGAGCAGTCGCTCGAGGTGCTCCTCTGGAGACAGGGGCTCGGGCGACTCTGGTGGTTCGTACGCGGTCTCGTACGGAACGCTCACGGATACTCCCGGATGCTTCCGGCGTTGCTGCATGTCACCTTGTGCGTGCATACCGTAGCCCCTGGGTCGGACATCATGTCCGGGAACAGGAAAACGATCGAGCCGCACGGCAAGTTCCCGTGCGGCTCGCTGCGTTGGCGCCGCGTGGGCGGCGCCCGGGGCGCTGCGCGCGCCCCGCGGACCTCCGTCGACTGGGCGGCGGACTAGGTGGTGCTGCCCGCCGTCCACTCGCTCCACGACATGTTCCAGCCGTTCAGGCCGTTGTCGGGGGCGATCGTCTTGTCCGGCGAACCCTTGACCGTCACGACGTCCCCGATGAGCGAGTTGTCGTAGAACCACTTGCCCGGGGTGTCCCCCTGCGCCCCTTGGACGTCCTGGAGCCCCACGCAGCCGTGGCTGGTATTGGCGCTGCCGAAGACGGAGGGCGAGCCCCAGTAGTTGCCGTGGATGAACGTGCCGGACGTCGAAAGACGCATCGCGTGCGGTACGTCCTTGATGTCGTACTCACCGCCGAAGCCGACCGTCGAGCCGTTCATCCGCGTCTGGACGAACTTCTCGGAGATCACCATCTGCCCGTTGTACGTGGGGTTCTGCGGGCTGCCCGCGGAGATCGGGATCGTCTTGATGACCTTGCCGTCCCGCTCGACCGTCATCTTCTTGGCGGTCACGTCGACGGTGGACACCTGCGCGCGGCCGACGGTGAACGTGACCGTCTTGTCCTGCACGCCGGTGATGCCGTTGCCGCCCTTCACGCCGTCCAGGTCGATCTTCATCGTGACCTTGGAACCGGCCTTCCAGTACTCCTGCGGCCGGAAGTCCAGGCGCTGGTTGCCGAACCAGTGGCCGACGACCTTCTGCCCGCTGCTGGACGTGACGTTGATGTGCGACTGCACGTCCTTCTTGTTCGTGATCGCCTTGTCGAAGGTGAACGACACCGGCATGCCGACACCGACGGTGGTGCCGCCGTCGGGCGTGTAGGTGCCGATGAAGCTGTTCGCCGACGCCACCGTCGTGAACGTCGCGTTCTCCATGGCCGGGCGGCCCTCGCCGTCCTTGGCGTTGGCGGTGACCTTGTACTTCGTGCCGCGCTCCAGCTGGGCCTTGGGCTTCCAGGTGGTGCCGTCGGCGGAGATGGTGCCCTCGACCGCGGCACCCGAGGTCACCTGCGTCATCTTCACGCTGGTCAGCTTGCCGCCCTTGACCTTCACGCCGGTGGCGTTGATCGAGGCGTCGGTCGCGCCGTCCTTGGAGGAGATGGATATCTGCGCCCCGGACGCGTCCTTGGCCGTCCCGGACTTCTTGTCGTCCTTGGCGTCGGCGTCACCGCCGCAGGCCGTGAGGGTCAACGCGCCGACGGCCGCGAGCGCCGCGGTCGCCAGCAGGACCCGACGGCGACGACGGTGCTGTGGCTGCGCTGCGATGTCCGGCGTTGTCACGGGCTGCTCCCCATCAGTCTGTGTACAGCAGGATTCGTGGTGTGTGGGCGATCCGGTCCGGTACGGGTTTCCAGTACGGAGGCCGTCCCGGTACGGATCGTGTCCCCGTACGGATCGTGTCCCGGTACGGATCATGTCCAGTACGGATAAGGAGGCGTTCGGCGAGGGAACGGTTCCGGGGCCCGGGTGTGAGCGCCAGCACATGGCTGCGCCCGCGGCTGTTCTCGCGGGGCCCGGGCCGGGCGGCGCCACGCTTCGCCTGCGGCGTGGCTGGATGGGGCTTCGCCCCTTTCCCCCTTTTTTGGCGCTTCGCGCCTCGTCCTCAAACGCCGGAAGGGCTGTCGCTGTCGTAAAGGCTTCTGTAGGAGGGGAAGAGGCCGCCTGGGGTGTCTACCGGGGTTGCTGCCAGGAGGGCGCGGACGATGGCTCTGGTCACCATGTCCGCTCCTGCCGCCAGGATGTCGTTGAGCGCCAAGGGGGCGGTGACGTCGAGGGGGCGCTCGCCGGTGGCCAGGGCGAACACTGTGTCGCCGTCGTGCAGCAGATGCACCGGCCGCACGGCGCGCGCCATGCCGTCGTGCGACGTGCCCGCGAGCTTCTGCGCCTGGGCCTTGGTCAGCTCGGCGTCGGTGGCCACCACGGCGAGCGTGGTGTTCAGCGGCGGCTGTCCGTTGCGGGCCACGGCCTCGGCCAGGCGCCGCCGCGCCGCCGCGTGGACCTCCGCCGCGGGCAGCTCCACCGGCGCCCCCTCGAAGAACCGCCCGTACAGCGCGCCCGTCGCCGGGTCCGTCCCCGACCCCGCCGCGTTCGCCACCACGAGGGCCGCGACCGTCACGCCCGAGTCCAGCACGGTGCTCGCCGTGCCGATGCCTCCCTTCAGCGGGCCCACCGCCGCGCCGGTGCCCGCGCCCCGGTTCCCCTCGGCCACCGCGTGACCGCTCGCCCGCGCCGCCGCGTCCTCCACCGCCGCCCGCCCCAGCGCCGCGTCCGGCCGCGCCCGGAAGCTGCCGCCCCGGCCCAGGTCGAACACGCACGCCGCGGGCACCACCGGCACCACGTGCGCCGGATCAGGCCCCACCCGCACCCCGCGGCCCCGCTCCTCCAGCCACGCCATCACCCCGGCCGCCGCGTCGAGGCCGTACGCGCTGCCGCCCGTGAGCACGACCGCCTCCACCCGCTGCACCAGGTTCCGCGGGTCGAGCGCGTCCGTCTCCCGGGTGCCCGGGCCGCCGCCGCGCACGTCCACGGCCGCCACGGCCCCGCCCTCCGGCGCGAGCACGACGGTCGTCCCGGTGAGCCAGCCGTCGCCCACGCGCTCCGCGTGCCCGACCCTGAGCCCGGCCACGTCGGTGAGCGCCCCGGCCCGGCCGGCCGGTGTCCCCGCCTCCCGTGCGTCAGTTGCGTCAGGTGCGTCGGAAGTCGTCATGCGGCATGCGTACCACGGGTCCCGCCGGGAGGGGCGCGCGTGCTCCGGGTGGCTCCGCGGCCGGTGGTTCCGCAACTCGCTCCGTGCCTGGCTCCGGTGGTGGTCAGGCGGCGCCCCGCGCCCGCGCCGTCCGCGCCGTGAGGAGCACGCCGACCGCCACCGCGAGCGCGGCCACGATGCCGGCCACGAGCACCGCCCAGCGGCCCGCGACCGTGCACGCCAGGACCGCCAGTGCCGTCACCGGCAGCACCAGTTGCTGCGCGAGGCCCACCTTGAAGTGCCGTGCGTGCAGCAGCCACACCGTGAGCAGGTACACCGCCGCCGGGATGGTCACCGCCGCCGACGCCGCCGTCACCGAGAGGTGTGCCTTGCCGACGGCCTGCTCCACCGCGACCTCGATCCCCGCGCCGATCGCCGCCGCCGAACCGAAGACCAGGTAGTGGCCGTAGCCCCACAGGAACGCCTGTCGGTTCGAGCGCAGATGGCCGTGGATCGGCACCACGAAGTAGATCCACCACGCCGCGAAGACCAGCAGGAGCCCGCCGACGGCGATGGGCAGCAACTCGCCCAGCGCGTCGTTCTCGTCCAGGGCCGACTTCACCGCCACCGTCGCCGCGGCGATCGTCTCGCCGAGCACGATGATCGTGAACAGGCCGTAGCGCTCGGCGATGTGGTGCGGGTGCCACGGCGTCGTCCGGGCCCTCTCGGCGAGCGTCGGGACCGCCATCTCGGCGACCGCCATCACCAGGAACGTCCACGGCCGCGCCCCCTCCGGCAGCACCAGCAGCCCCAACCAGCCCACCTGGCACAGCGCCACCCCGCCCGCGTACCGCAGCGCCGTGCGCCGCTCGGCCCCCGTGGTGGAGGCCGCCGCCCGCAGCCACTGTGTGATCAGCGCGAGCCGCATGATCAGGTAGCCCAGCCAGACGGCCAGGAACTGATGGTCCTCGAAGGCCTTCGAGACACCGGCCGCGAGCACCAGGACCCCGGCGATCTGGAGCAGGGTCACCACGCGGTAGAGCGCGTCGTCGTTGTCGTACGCGGAGGCGAACCAGGTGAAGTTCATCCAGGCCCACCCAATGGCCAACGGTGCAACACCCGATCTGACCTGCGGAGCCTGGTAACCCTTGCGCTCCACGTGGTCAGAACGGGAACCGTGGCGACGACGGGACGGCGGCCGATGACCGACCACCAGAGTGTTGAACTGGCAGAGGAAGAACGATGCGGCGGCGGGCGCGACGACTACGCGACGCTTATAGCCCTGGGCTTCGACGACGACGAACTTCAAGAGCTAGGGCTGTGGCACCCGGTCACAGGCGCACCTGAAGACCTGGCCGAGATGTACATCCGGCGCAGCAAGAAGAAAGACACCGTGGATGCGTTGCGGGGGCACGTTCGTGACATCTGCCGGTACGCGCGTGACGAAGGAAAGATGATCCGGCATGTGTGGTTCGAGCAACGCTCTGCAAGTAAGGCGTACGTGAAGCGTGGCGAGTTCAACAACGCCACAGAAGCAATCCTGGACGGAACATCTAAGACGCTGTACGTGTGGAAAACCAGTCGTCTTTCCCGGCGGGGCATGGGGCAAGTTGGGCCCTTGCTGGACGAATTCGACAGGCGGCGGGCGCGTGTCGTTATCACCATGGAACGGCTCGATTCCTCTAAAGGCTCTCGGATGGTACTAGCCATCCTGTCTGAGCAAGCCCGAGAGCAAGCCAAAGAGATAGCCGAGTTCACAAAGAACGGCATCGATTCCACTAAGCAGGCGGGTAGGTGGCCGGGCGGTGTAACCCCCTATGGGCTCGACTATGACAAAGCATCCGGTCAGCTCAAGCGAAATGCCGAATACCCACGGGCGCGCCATATGGCGAAGCTACTGCTACGGGGGATCACTCCGGCAAAGATCGCGAACCAGTTCAACATGCGTGGGTGGCGTACGCGGCGGGGCTATCTGTGGTCGGCCCAAGGGATCATTCACCTGAGTATGTCGATTAGCTGGGCGGGGCTTATCCCTGACCGCGAGCGTCTAACGGATGAGTTCGGCAACCCCGTGGACCAGTGGCGACGTCGCTCTATCCCTTTGCTCGATAGGCAAGGAAACCCGATACCGTGCGGTGAGTACGTGGTGACTTTCTCTGAATGGTTGAAGATCCAGGCAATCATCAAGAGGCGGTCGCGCCCTGGAACGAGCATTGGGGACCGAACGCGAGGAAAGCGGGCGGCAACTACCCTCATGACCGAGGTGCTAAAGTGCCCCCTCTGCGGCGGCCCTATGGGTAACGGTGGCGCAAACTACCGTTGCTTGACGCGCATCAATAACGGTCCATCCATGTGTGTGGGTGTAGCCACGAGAAGGCAACGAATAGACGACGCCATTGGGATCATGTGGCGGAACCACGTCGTGAACCTTCCCGCCGACTCGCCTACCATTCTCGAAATCGCTCGGGGTTGGCTCTCGTACCAGGACCCAGCCAAGGAGAAGCGAAAGCAGGCGGTCATGGCAGCTTTGGATAACGCCGCATCACGCATGACGCGACTGGAAAAAGAGTTCTTCGTTGGCGGCAGGATGGACGAGTCGCGCTATGAGTCACTTCGTAACGAGCTTGAACCGCAAATCGTGGGCATGAAAGCAGAGCTGGAAGTGCTCTCCCGTGACTCGGATCTCACACCGCTCAGGGACGGTAAGGCTCTGGCGAAACTGTGGGAGCGAGAAGGTATTGACGGGCGACGGGCACTCGTAAAGGCCGCTCTAGTAGATGTGACTCTGCTACCCGCGAAGTACAAGGGGGACCGCACGCCCATCGAAAGGCGACTGCGCCCGAACTGGCGAGATAAGCGAACTACGCTTACGGACGAGGTGATATCGAATACCTTCGCTCTTGTGGAAAAGAGCAGCGCCCGCAGGAAGAGCAAGATTCGGACTGTGGCAGCGCCGGGCGCATGAGAGCCTGACTCGGAGCGGAGTCAGTCAGCAAGCCGATAACGAGAAGGGAAGAGCAATTGCGGAGCCACCCCGCACAGGCGCACATGACATGGACGCTCACACTCGCCCCTGAGCCCGCCGACGGCGCCGCCACGGTCAACACCCCACAGGAAGCCCAGCGAGCCCTTCTGGAGGCCCTGAGCGCCCATCTGGCAGGCGTGGACGACGAAGCCACGCGCAGGGAGCTGGCGACCGACTACACCGCCCCCCTGGGCCGCTGGGCCGTGGACGCGTGGCCCACCATCCAACGCGGACGCGGGATCACCTACAACGCACCGGGCGCCGTCCTGGTCCGCATGTCCCCTGTCAGCTAGGAGCTGGCGCACCAAGCCCCGTCAGCCATCGCGGCTGGCGGGGCTTTCCTTGCCGTGCGCATTGTCATGCCCATGTAATCGGAATGCGGTGTTCCGATTCGAACCCGCCGACGGCCCGCCGCGCGATGGCTGCGGCTCAGCGGGTGCGGTGGTTCGGCGGTTCTTGACCTCTTCTGGACTTCCAGAAGAAAACCTATGGGAAAACCAGAAGGGTCGTCGTTGCACCGTTCCACCGCATAGTGACCGGCGCCACCTTCCCGAAGGTGCCCGGGGGTGGGAATGGTCGCGCCATGAGCAACCGCCACGCTCTAGTAGGGGCAGAGAGCGGCCGGTTACCGCGCACCCCTCCCGATGCGGACACACGGCGGTCTGGGTCCGGCCCGCTCTCGCTTGCCCGCCTGGCCCAACGGCAGAGGCGCACGTCTTAGGAACGTGAGGTTCCCGGTTCGAATCCGGGGGCGGGCACGAACCAGTGCACCACGTGGTGCGCTGACCCGCAGGGGGGGGTATTCATGCGTGTCCGCTGCCTGGACTGCCGGGAATGGGCGACCGTCAAGGGTCGCTGCTCCGGCCACCACAAGGCGTACGAGAGCGGGCGCACACGACAGGCGCACCGGAAGCGGCGCGAGGCTATCGCCCGTGGGCAGAACGCTGCCGCCCTCATGCGCAAGGCCATTCGCCAGGCTGGCGAGAGCCCGTGTGCGCGGTGTCGCGGTGTCTTCCTTGCGTCTCTTATCGACGTGGACCACATCATTCCCCTGGCCAAGGGGGGTGAGGACGTGGCGGGAAACGTCCAGCCGCTTTGCAAGCGGTGCCATCGGCATAAAACCGCAGAGGACTTCGGGTATAAGACCCTTCCATTCTGAGGAAAGGGTGCCGGGGGAGGGCGGGAGCGCGTCCAAAGTTCCCGAAAAATGCGTTCTGGCGATCCCGGCCCAAGCTCGGAAAACGCACGCTGGGTGTGGCACCGTTTTTGGGTGGCTACCCCCTTGCGGCGCCTGGCCAAGGCCCTGTTTGGGCCCGCGAGAAAGGCACCCCTTAACGACCCGTTAAGCGCCGGGAAGGTGGTGTGAACGTGTCTCGAAGCAAGAGCCCGGACCACCGGACGGGCCACGCCAGTGCTGCCGCTGAGCCGGTCGCGCCCGTTGTCTACGAGGGGCGTGCACCGCGCGTGCCGTCTCACCTCAAGTCTGTGGGGCGTGACGTGTGGCGTGCCGTCTGGTCGGCGGGCTCCGGCGCTTACTCGCCGGACACGGATCGGAACATCATCCTGCGGTACGCGGAACTGCACGACCGGCGTGCGGCTCTCTTGGCTGCCGTGGATGAAGACGGGCTCATGACGGTGGGGTCCACCGGTCAGCCTGCCGTCCATCCGGCCATGCGCTACGTCGAATCCACGGAGCGGGAGCTACGGGCGATAGAGACGGTCATCGGCTTCACGCCCGAAGCGCGCATGCGGTTGGGCATCGTGGCCGCTGAGGCGCGCCGCGTGGCCGCCGGACCTGAGGATTTCTAGGCAGTGCACCACGTGGTGCGTTGGGTCGGACGTGCAGAAACCCCCGCCGGGGGCGGGGGCCGTTTACTCGCGTCTTAGCGGGGGCGCACCACCACCATCTTCTTGGCAGCGCGTGCCATCAGGGGGTCGCCCCCTTCGCGTGTGGGGATGCTGACCGTTCCCGGCGCGTCTGCGCTTGCCGCCGGTGCGCCCGTCACTTCGCGGGGTTCCTGCAAAGGCTGGGCGCCCAGGGCGCCGATAAGTACGTCTCCGGGCCGCAGATCCTTCGCCGTCGTCACGGTCAGCGCACCTGTGATCATTCCTCGCCCCTTCACGGCCGTCCGGGTGGTCGCCCGAACGTAGCAAGAAGGGCGGTCGGCCACAACGGGGCTGAACTCCTCGGTTCCACAACTGAATAGAGGGGGCGGACGTGGGCGCTATCGACCCTCTGATTGCCCGTCACATACCGGCCGACGCGCCGTTCCCTTCTGAGGGGTACCGGGTAGCCGCGTGGATCGAAGCCTTCTGCTACCTCACGGGGTCGTTCGCCGGTCGGCGCTTCAAGCTCCTGGCGTGGCAGCGCGAACTACTGGTTGACGCGTACCGACTTGAGTGCGACTCCTTCGGGCGCTGGCGCCGGAAGCACCGGATGTGCGTGGTCTGCATTGCCAGGAAGAACGGGAAGAGCACGCTGGCGGCTGCCATCATGCTCTACCACTTGATTGCCGACCGGGCCGATACGCAGCGCCAGGTGATCGCTGCGGCCAACGACCGTAATCAGGCGCGTATGGTTTTCGACGCTGCCAAGCAGATGGTTACCGCGTCGCCCAAGCTGTCCGCCGTCTGCGAAGTGCAGCGCGATGTGATCCGCTACAAGGACAGCACGTACCGCGTGGTGTCGGCGGACGCTGGACGGCAACAGGGCCTGAACCCGTCGGCCGTCAGCTTGGATGAGTACGCCTTCTCGCGGACGGCGGATCTCTTCGACGCGCTGACGCTGGGGTCTGCCGCGCGGAATCAGCCCATGACGTGGGTAGTCAGCACCGCCGGGCCGGACCCGGACGGCCCTTTCGCTCTGCTCTGTGAGCAAGGCGAGCGGGTCAACTCCGGTGAGGCCACGGACGCAACGCTCTTCTACCGGTCGTGGGGTCCGCGCATCGGGGAACAGGTGGACCACCTGGCCCCGGCCGTCTGGCGCGCGTGCAACCCGTCCTTCGAGATCCTGAACGAAGAGGACTTCAAGGCTGCCGCCCAGCGGAGCACTGAGGCCAGCTTCCGTATCTACAGGCTGAGCCAGTTCGTGCGCGGACGCTCCACGTGGCTGCCTCACGGCCTGTGGGACTCCCTGGCGGTGGATGACACGCTGAGCCCCGGGGATGCCGTCGTGCTGGGCTTTGACGGCTCTTGGAAGGGTGACAGCACGGCCCTGGTCGCTGCCCGCGTGGCGGACCTTCGCGTCTTCGTCCTGGGGCACTGGGAGGCACCGCCGGATGACGCGCACTGGCGGGTGCCCATGGTCGACGTGCGCGAAGCTCTGCGCTCCGCACTGGACACCTACACCGTCCGGAACCTGGTGGCCGACCCGTACCGCTGGGAAGAGACGCTAGAGAACCTTGAGACGGAGGGGCACCCGGTGGAGGCGTTCCCTACGAACTCCCTCAAGCGGATTGTTCCGGCGACTCAGGCTGTGTATGACGCGTGCCGGGACGGCCGTCTCTCCCATGACGGGAACCCTGCGCTGGGGCGTCACATCGGTAACGCGGTGCTGCGTGAGGACAAGTACGGCGCGCGCATCACCAAGGAGTTCGCGTCTTCCCGCCGGAAGATCGATCTAGCGGTTGCCATGATCCTTGCTGTCCACGGCGCCGTCATGTGGCGCGAGGAAAACCCCGGGTTGATTGACGCGCCGGTCGTGGCGACGTGGGAAGACGACGGCCAGGTCTTCGCCGTCGGCGGGTCGGCGGAGTTCTTCGACGACCTGTAGCGCAGGAACTGAGCAGTGCGCCATGTGGTGCACTGCCTACCACAACTGAATAAGGGGGCGGGGCACATGGGCTTTTGGCGTGCGCTCTTCCGGGGCTCGCGGACGCCGGAGCGCCGGGCGCAGTGGGACCCGGCGACCGACCTATTCCCGGTGCCCGGCGTCATGTCGGCAGCCGGTCAGCGGGTAGACGCGAACTCGGCGCTGACGGTCTCCGCCGTCTTCGCGTGCGTCCGTCTTCTCAGCGAGACGATTTGCACGCTGCCCGTGGCCACCTACTCACGGCGCGGTGGAGTGCGCAGAGAGGTCAAGTCTCCTCTGTGGCTTGACTATCCAGATGCTGAGCCCGGCGGCACGGGCCGCATTGATCTGCTGTCTCAGACGGTCCTCTCCCTTCTCCTGGACGGCAACGCCTATCTGGCTGTCCTGTGGGACGGCCCGAACATCGTCGGTCTGGAAGTCCTTGATCCGGCCCGCATCGAAGTTCACATGGTGGTGGTGGACGGCAGGCGCCGGAAGGTCTTCCATGCGTCTGACTATGACGACGACGGCAACGAGGTTGCTTTGGGGTGGTTCACCACCCGGGAAATCCTCCATGTTCCCGGCATGACCTTGCCGGGGGAGTACGCGGGTGTCTCGCCTATCTCGTTCGCGCGTGAGTCCATCGGCCTGGCCATGGCGGCACAGACGTATGGTGCGCGCTTCTTCGCCCAAGGGGCCATACCCGGCGCCCTCATTGAAGTACCGGGTGCCATGTCGGAAGAGGGGCTAGTGCGCGCCCGCGAAGCATGGCGGTTGGCCAACTCCGGGGCGGAGAACTCCCACAGGGTTGCGCTCCTCACGGAGGGTGCGAAGTTCAGCAAGGTCTCACTGTCACCGGACGAGGCCCAGTTTTTGGAGACCCGTCAGTTTCAAGTTCCGGAAGTTGCGAGGATCTTCGGCGTACCACCCCACCTGATTGCCGACGCGAGCAACTCAACTAGTTGGGGGTCGGGGCTCGCTGAGCAGAACCAGGCGTTCGCCATGTTCTCTCTTCGTCCGTGGCTTGAGCGGATCGAAGCCGCTCTCACGCGGCTGTTGTTCGCGGAGACGGCCGACCGTCAGAAGTTCGTCAAGTTCTCACTTGACGGCATACAGCGCGGGGCGCCGACGGAACGCATGGCTATGTACTCCGTCGGCTTGCAACAAGGCATTTACAGCATTGACGAAGTACGCGCGTGGGAAGACCTGGAACCCCTCCCCGACGGCGCGGGAGACGCGCACCGAGTACCGCTCAACCTTGCTGACGTGACGGACGGCGCCGGATCTGACACTCCCGTGCCTCCGGCGCCACCACATCCCCCGGCAGGCGGCGGGGCGACCGACGAAGAGGGGGATACCTCCGATGACGATGGAACGCCGGAGTCTGACGCGACCGGCTGAGATCCGTGCCGACGGCGACAAACTCACCATGCGCGGGTACGCCTACCGGTTCGGGGAGTTGTCCCACGACCTGGGAGGGTTCCGTGAGCGGATCATGCCGGGCGCTGGGGCGGAATCGCTCCGCACCAATGACGTGGTGGCCACGTACAACCACGACAACAACAACGCTCTAGGGCGGATGAGCGCGGGCACGCTGCGGACCGGTGAAGACGCTGAGGGCGGCTGGTATGAAATCGATCTGCCGCCCACCACGGTCGGCAGAGACCTTGCCGAACTCCTCAAGCGCGGAGACGTAAAGGGATCTTCCTTCACCTTCCGCGTGCGGGACGGCGGCCAACGCGTGCACGGCGAACTAGACGCGGAGTCGGGACTCCCCATCCGCGAACTCACCAGCATGGACGTGGTGGAACTGGGTCCCGTGCTCAACCCCGCCTACCCCACCACAGACGCCGGGCTCATGCGCTCTATTGCTCACGGTCTCGGCATTGCGTCACGCAGTGCGCCACGTGGTGCACTGCTCAGCCACCCGGCGCGGGACCTTGCCCGCGCGCTCCTGCGCTGAACGCTTCTTCCACAACTGAATAGAGGGGGTTGTCCGTATGGACGCTCAGACGCTTGCCGCCAATCTTGAAGCACGCGAGAAGGCGACCAATGAGCTTCGCGCACTGGGCGAAGAGTTCGCAGGCAAGGACATGGACGGTGACGCGCGCGAGAAGGAGACGAAGCTACTCGACGCCATTGCCGACTATGACGGCCGTATACGGCGAGGCATCGAAGTCCTGAAGAGTCAGGCTTCCATCAGCAGCCTTATGGCCGGTCTCAAGGGGACCGGCTCCAAGAAGGAGACTCAGGACAAGCTTGCAGAGGCGGCAACACAGCTTCGGTCGCTGGCCCCGTATGAAGCGGCTCAGTTCGCGCCGGAGTCCCGCGCCGTGGACACCGTCACGGGCAAGAACGTTATCCCGCGCACGCTCTTCGGTCAGCTCCTGGCTGAGGCGGTGGAGCGCTCCACCGTGATGCGTAACGGTGCTGCACTGCTGACCACCGCCGGGGGTGAGCCTATCGACTTCACGGTTGTCACCGGCCGTGCGGCGGCGGGCATCGTCGCGGAGAACGCCAACATTCCCGAGTCGACCCCCACCACGGTCCAACGCTCCGTCGGCGCGTACAAGTACGCCTATGCCAGCGTGGTGAGCACGGAGCTTGTCCAGGACCAGACGCTAGACCTGGTGGGCTTCCTTGTGGGGGATGCCGGTCCGGCCCTGGGGCACGGCATGGGTGCCCACTGGCTGACCGGTACCGGTACCGGTCAGCCCAAGGGGATCGTCCCCTCTGCGTCTCCGGCGGCGGCCACGTGGACGGCGGGCGCTACGGATGCCAAGGTGTCCGACGCGCTCATTGACCTGTTCTACGAACTTCCGTCGTCATACCGGGACGCGGCCACGTTCGTGGTCTCCGACAAGACGGCGGCCACCATGCGCAAGGTCAAGGACAGCAACGGTCAGTACCTGTGGCAGTCGGCGCTGACGGCCGGGGCGCCGGACCTGTTCAACGGACGCGTGGTAACGACCGACGCTGTCATGCCGGACGACAAGGTTCTGTTCGCGGACCTGTCCAAGTACAAGATCCGGCTAGCCGGGCCGCTCCGGGTTGAGCGGTCCGTTGACGTCAACTTCAAGACGGACCAGATCGTCTACCGCTTCATTCAGCGGGCGGATGGGCTTCTTGTCGACCTGCGCGCGGCGAAGGTTCTGACGGTTACCCCGAAGGCGTAAGGCTGCAACGGCGGGCCAGTGAACCACGTGGTGCACTGGTCCGCCCTCTTCGGAAAGAGGGGGGTTGTGTCGTACGCGACTGTGCAAGAAGTGCGCGCCCTGGACGGCGTGGAAGACACGGCGCTGTTCCCTGACGGCACGCTGGCGGACGCCATTGCGTACGCGGTGGAAGTCGTCGAGACCTATTGCGGCCGGAAGTGGGAGGGGACCGACGCGGCGCCGGAAACGATCCGCTGGTGTGTCCGCACGCTGGCCCGTCAGTACTGCTTGGATCTGGTCTCGCGCGTGCCGGATCGGGCGCTACAACTCCAGTCAGAATATGGCTCCGTTCAGCTAGCTCAGGCGGGCGGTACCTGGCGCCCCACGTCGCTGCCGGAAGTCAACGCGCATCTGAACAGGTACCGCGTCCGCTTGCCGTTCACATTCCTGTAGGGGGCGCCGTGCTGATCTTCGAGACGAAACAGGCTCTTTTCCAGGCGTTGAAGACCACGGTGCCCGCCGGGGTTCAGTGCACCTGGGCGGAGACCGGCAAGAGCGACCGGCGTCAGCAGGTCTGGCTAGGCGCCACGCTGGAAGACGAAACGGCCGTGACTGCCATGAGGCAAGGGCCGCGCAAGCCCACGTCCGTCACGGGCTTCGTGGGCGTGCATGCCCTGGTGATCTCACCCGGCGATCCCATGGTCGCAGAGCGGGCCGTCTACGGGCTCCGGGAGGCAGTCTGGGAGGCATGCCGCGCCGTCGCCCCGGGGAGCGTCCCCGGTCTTTTGGACGTGCGCCCTGAGTCCTCCGAGACGGAGACGGCCGAATCCACAGACGGCGCGTACGCCGCACTGACCGTTCGCGTGCGGGTGCGTGGACGGATTACATAACTGAAGAGGGGACCGGTATGGCACTGGACGCGGCGATAGGCATAGGCAAGGAATCGGCATACGGCACGGCGGCCACTGCCATGTTGGGATACGAGGGGAAGTCCGATAGCTGGAAGGTCAGTCGGGAGTTCATCGAATCCGTGGGCTTCCGCGCTGGTCAGCAAACGGCCCGCGCTGACCGCCGGAACATCATCAACATGGGTGGCGAAGGCGAACTTGAGGTGGACGTTCTGGATGCGGGCGCCGCCGCTCTCTTCTCTGCCCTCTTCGACAAGTACGACGGCGGCACACCCAACCCGCAGACGGGCATGACCGCGCACGTCTTCGAGACGGCGCCCGTCAGCGAGTCGCCCAGCTTTACGGCTCAGATGCTCCGGCCGACCACGGACGGCAAGACGGTGGCGTACAAGCACGTCGGATGCGTGGCCACGGAGTGGGAGCTTAAGGCAGAGACGGAGAACCCCGTCACGGCCACGGTCACATGGGACTTCCAGGACGTGAGCCATTCGGACAAGCCCGGCGATGCGCTGCCGATTGCGTACCCCAAGAGCGCGTTCGTCTACGACTGGTCGCGCACGGCAATCGCGCTGAGTGTCGACGGCACGAGCGTGTCTCTTGACGCCAACTCCCTTGAGCTGACCGGGGATCGGGGCATGAAGACGGACCGGCGTTTCCTGAGGGGCAACGCACTGAAGAAGGTGCCCGTGCGGGCGGCCATGCCGACGTATGAGGGCACGTTGGAGGGTGAGTTCACCACGGGGGCGCTGCGTGCGTATGAGGCTTTCATTGCCGGGAAGGTGGCCGCCCTGGTCGTCGACTTCACCGGCATCACCCCCGGCACGAGCATGCGCATTGAACTGCCCGCCGTTCAGTTCACGGGTGACTCACCAGAGGCCAGCGTCGATGACGTCACGACGGCTGAGCTTCCCTTCCGCGTCCTGGACCCCGGAGACGGACGCGCCGCTATCCGCCTCACGTACGTGGAACCCACGCCAAATTTCATTCCGCCGACGAAGTGATGCAGTGCACCACATGGTGCACTGCCCAGGGGGTGGCATGGCGGGCTCACGATTCTCCGTCCGGGTCGAAGGACTCAACCAACTCAAACGGACCTTGCGCCAGCTCAAGGACAAGGACCTGAGTAAGGCAGTCCGTGAAGTGAACAAGAGCGCTGCGGAGTTGGTAAAGCCTGACGCGCAAAGAGGCGTCCCGCAGAGGACGCGCACGCCGAAGGATGCTCGGAAGTACCGACCGGGAAAGCTGGCGCGTTCCGTCAAGGTAGTCGCGTCGGCGAACAGTGCCGCAATCAAGGCGGGCACCGCTTCCCGCGCTCCGTATGCGGGGGCGATTCATTTCGGGTACCCCAAGCGTGGCATCAAGCCGAATCGGTTTCTGTACCGCGCCATGGCGCGCAATAGCGGCAAGGTTTCCGAGACATACGAGCGCGAGATTACCGCCGTGCTCCGCGACAAATTGGAGAACTGAACATGGGGAACAAGGTCCACAAGACGGAGTCGCTAGGTGACATCCTGTCCCTGGATATCGACAGTCTGACCATTGACGAGATTGACGTCATTGAAGAGATCATTGACGGCCCGCTGGACTCCCTGGCGAAGCCCGGCGCCCGTAAGGCGAAGCTCCTTCGAGCCATGGCCGTGGTGGTCAAGCGCCGGGAAGACCCGGATTTCTCCGCAGAGGACGCGGGCAAGCTCCGGATCTCCTTCAAGCAGAAGGCGAAGGACCCTACCGCGCTCAGCGAGTGATCACGTGTGCGCGTCTCGTCGGCCACTTCCAGGGGCTCACGTGGTGCGACGTGCGCGCGCTCTCGCTGAGGGACTACAACACGCTTGTGGAACAGATGACCGCTGACTTGGAGGCGCAGAGGAAAGCGCACCGTCGCGCTACTCGTGGCCGCTCCGGGGCTCCGGCGCCGGGGGAGAGACGGACGCCGGTCATGACGTGATCCCGCTCTGCGCATAGGCGGAACGCGCGGCGGCACGCTGCGGGGTTGACGCAGAGGAACAACTGAATAGGGGGCGGGCGGCGTGGCCAAACCGATCACCATCACACTCCTGGGAGATCTGGACGATCTGAGCCGGTCTCTGGGCGCGGGCGCGTCAGACGTGACCGACTTTGGCAGCCGCGTCGAAGAGGCGTTGCGGGAGGCGACCGAAGAGGCGGGGCGCCTGGGGGACGAAGTTGCCAGCGCCGGTGACGAAGCCAGCGACGAAATGGGTTCCTTCGCGGACCGCTTCGGCGGGCTCGCTGCCGCCGCTGGGGTCGCCGTCGGCGCCGGTCTTGTCGCCGGTATCGGGGAAGCCATGAGCCGCGAAGCGGGCAGTGACCTTCTGGCCGCGCAACTCGGCGCTAGCCCCGAAGAGGCGAAGCGGCTGGGTGAGGCAGCGGGTGCCATCTACACATCCGGCTGGGGCGAATCCGTGGCCGAGGCGAATGCCGCGCTGAAAGCCCTTTGGCAGCAAGGTCTAGTTCCTGCGGGAGCCACCGCCGGGGAAATGGAGAAGATAGGCAAATCTGCAATGGACGTTGCGGCCGTCCTGGGTGATGAAGTGGGCCCGACTGCAAATGCTGTCGGCCAGATGCTCAAAACGGGAATGGCAAAGAATGCCAGTGAAGCGTTTGACATTCTCGTTCGTGGCGCCCAGGTCGGCGGAAATAAGGCCGAAGACCTGTTGGACACGTTCAACGAGTACTCGACCCAATTCCGGAAAATGGGCCTGGACGGCAAGGATGCCATGGGCCTCATATCCCAGGGGCTACAGGGCGGCGCGAGAGACGCGGATATCGTCGCTGACGCGATCAAGGAATTTTCCATCCGTGCGATTGACGGCAGTACGACGACGGCGGACGGCTTCAAGGCCATTGGGCTCAACGCCGATGACATGCGCGCCAAGATCGCTGCCGGTGGGCCCGCCGCTCGTGAGGCCCTGGGGCTCACCCTGGACCGGCTCCGTGCCATCAAGGACCCGGCGGACCGGTCGGCGGCAGCCGTCGCGCTCTTCGGAACCCAAGCAGAAGATCTTGGGGAAGCGTTGTACTCCATGGATGTGGACACCGCCGTGTCGGCCCTTGGCCGCGTCGACGGTGCCGCCAAGAAGGCTGGCGACACCATGCACGACAACGCGGCTCAGCGGATCACTGCCTTCTGGCGGGGACTTCAGACGCTCGCCGTCGACGTGATCGGCGGCACCGTCCTGCCCGCTCTTGGGGCGCTGGCGGACGGGCTTGCCGCCACGGGCCGTTGGGCGGAGCGCCACCGCGTGCCCATCCTTGCCGTAGCCAGCGTCATCACAGTCGTCTTGCTGCCCGCCCTGGTGGCATGGGGCGCTACCTCCGTCACGGCAGGAGCTAAAGCCGTCGGCGCATGGATCACCACGGCAACGACGTCCACCACGTCCGCTGCCACTCAGGTAGCCGCATCCTGGGCAGTGGTCGGCGGCTGGCTGCGTGCAGCTGGGCAGGCTGTCATATCCGGCGCCGTCATCGTCGGTCAGTGGATCGCTGCCGCAGCAAGAGCCGTCTGGGCCGGTGGCGTCATGGTCGCTCAGTGGATTCTCATGGGCACACAGGCCACGATCCAAGCCGCCCGCATGGCTGCCGCATGGCTGGTCGCCATGGGACCCATACCGCTGATCATCGCGGCCGTTGTGGGGCTTGCTGCCTTGATCTGGGCCAACTGGGACAAGATCAAGCAAGCGACCAGTACGGCTTTCCAAGCGGTGTGGGACAAGATCCGGGGCGTCTTCGGGTTGGTCAGAAACCTGTTCGCGAACTTCACCGGCCCCGGGTTACTGCTCAAACACTGGGACACGATCAAGTCGGCCACGGCGGGCGCGTTCCGTGCCGTCAGGGAACGGGCGCGTGAGGGGCTAGACGCGGTGGTCTCCCTGGTGCGGGGACTGCCGTCCCGGATCGTGTCTGCCGCATCCGCCGTCCTGGGAGCGGGGCGCACGGTCGGTGGGCGCGTCGTCGACGGCCTCAAGGCGGGACTCAGCCGTCTGGGCGGCTTCGCGTCGTCGCTGGGCGCCGTCGTCACCAGCGCCACCAAAGGGGCTGTGAACGGCGTTGTGGACCTTCTGAACGGCGCGATCCCGAACCGGCTCGGATGGGGGCGCCTGAGTATCGACCTGCCAGACAGCCCCATCCCCCACGTGCGCGCCATGGGTGGCCCGGCACAGGGTCTGACGCGCGTAGGTGAGCGCGGGCCGGAATGGCTCAGCCTGCCCAAGGGGTCCAGCGTGGTCCCCAATCACGCACAGGGGCAGGCGGGCGGAGTCGTGGTCAACGTCCAGACCAACGCCGACCCTCATGCGATCGGCCGCGAGGTGGCGTGGGCTCTGCGAGCGGGGGCCCGGTAGGGCAGTGCACCACGTGGTGCACTGCTGTCGGCAACTACAAGGGGGCAGGCAGGTATGGCGGAGTTGAACGAGTGGACGTGCGCGTATAGGGGCCTGGTCATGGGTGCGCCCGACTCCGCCGTCTCCCTGGTGGCTGTGGATGGACTTTTGTCACTGCCGGAGATCCGGACGGCAGACCTCGCCCTCGTGCAACGTCACGGGCTCTACCCGGGCAGCGACTACATGAATGGCCGCTCCGTGACGCTGACGCTTGAGGTTTACGGGTCCAACCGGGAAGAGTTCGCGTACACCCTGGGTGCCGTCCAGGCAGCCTTCGCGCCCGCCGAAAGGGAAACGCCTCTGCGGTTTCGTTTTCCCGGCGTGGCAGGCGACCGTACGGCTTTCGTGAACGTCCGCCCGCGCAAGCGCACCGCCCCACTGGATCTCAACTTCGCCTACCAGGTGTGCAACGTGGTCGTCGAACTCTTCGCCACGGACCCGCACATCTACGGCGACGCACTGACGACGCACACGCTCTCTAGTCCGTGGGAAGGGTCGGACCCCAAGCTCAGGTTCAGGCAGGCGGGTTCAGTTCCGGCGCTTCCTGTCATCCGGCTGGACAACGCGAAGAACATCAAGTTGACCGACGAACTCACCGGGGACTTCTTCGGGCTCACCTATGGCGGCAACGTCACCATCGATGCCGCCGCGCAAACCGTCGTCAGCGAGACCGGGGCGCACTTTGAGGATCGGATCACGCCGGGCTCTACCTGGCCGGAGTACGCCTACGGGGATCACCGGCTCTCCCTGTACAGCGAAGCGCAGACGAAGCCGACGGTGGCGGAGGTCACCTGGCGGGACAGGTGGGTGTGATGGCTGCCGAATACTCCGTGGTCCAGACCGACTTCAAGACCGGCGCCGTCGTGGCACGACTGCCCATAGCCGCCCTCTCCTTCACGCACACCCTGAACGCCTCCGGCAGCGCGACCGTGACCATTCCTCTCTTCGCGCCGGAAGCCGACCCGGAGTCACTGAGCCCGGGGGTAAGCGGGCTCGCTGTACTGCGGGACGGTGTGCCTGTGTGGGGCGGTGCACTGTGGGGCCTGTCGGCCGACATAGCGGCGGGCACGCTGGCACTGTCCGCGTCCGGCTTCCACTCGCACTACAAGGGCCGCTATTTCCTTGAGGGATGGCACATGAGGGACCGGGAGCAATCGGAACTACTCCGCTGGTGGTTCTCCTACCACAACGCGCAGAACGGCATCGGCACAGAAGTGAGCCTGGCCCCGACCGGCGTCAAGCGCACAGCGATATGGACCAGATACGAGCTGAAAAGCGTGGCTGAGGCCATTGAGGAAATGGCCGACAACGTGAACGGTTTCAACTTCCGCTATGTGCCGTACTGGGCGGAGCCCGGCAAGCGGATAGGGCACCGGTTCGTCACGGCGCCACGGTCGGGCGGGGCGGCGAAACATTCACTGGCGCACCGCGTCAACTGCGATGTGACGCGGGTGAGTTACGACAGTGCCGCCCTGTGCACGACGGCGTACGTATCCGGCGCTGACGCGGGCAACGGCGAGAAGCTGATTGGTATTGCGGAAAGCCGCGTGGCCAGTGCCCGCATGGCGCAGAGAGTCATGGTCGGCACGTATCCCGACGTCAAGGAAAGCCGGACGCTCATTGACCGGGCGTGGGCCACCATCAACGCCGGGTCGGTGCCCGTGGCCATACCGGAACTGACCCTCTACCCGGGGCACGCCCGTCCTCAGGACGTCGTCCCGGGCGACGTCGCGGCCACCCGTGTGGATGCCGGATACGTGGCGCTGTACGAGGAGTTCGTCATCACTGAGTGCGCCACGACCGTGGACACCACCGGGGGCGAGAGCGTCAGTCTGGCGCTGGCCAGTAAGGAGTTGTGGAGCAATGCCAACGCAAGCTAACGCTGTCCCTCCGTCGTTGGTCAACGAGCTGGCCGAACTCCGGCGCCGCCTGGCTGCCGTGGAGCGGGCACCGGCACCAGTGACCAAGTTCGACCGGTACCCGGCCGTCGAGTGGGCCGCCCAGGGCAGGCCGCCGGTCGGCGGCAACATCTGGTCGTCGGTCGGTATCGCCAACGTCACCGGGCTCACATTCGATCGGGTGGAGGTCAAGTTCATCACCGACCACCTGTATGCGGGACGGCGGGAAGCCGAAGTGCGGCTAGCGGCATTCCGGCATACCGGCATGGCCGGACGCGAAATCGTCAGCGCTTCCGGCGTGCTGAACCTCACCGGGGACACAGACCGGAATGTGGGCGTGGTCATTATGCGCTGGGTCCACGGCATTCCCTACGGATGGGATTACGCAGACGACACCACCATTTACACCATTGAGCTTCAACACCGGTATCGGAAGGGACCCGAGAACCGGCGGGGGACAACCTTCTACGCCATTGCCGCCCCGCAGGGGACGGACACCAACGGAAACATTCTGAATTTCGGGCACACGCAAGACGACGGCGGTAAATGGTGGTGGGTGCCCACCTATCGAAAGGACAGCCCCTGGGCTCCGGACTTCGTCACCATCCCGAACGCGGACAACGGCGCGTACAGCATTTCTGCGCTGCACTACTGCGTTGGGCTTCCGGCGGAGCGCATTCCTGAGGCGACCCCGAAGGGATGGGCCTGGGTGCGCGGTGGCGGACATTCCTGGGGGCGTGACCCAGACATTCGCGAACCGCATTTCAGTGTCTGAAGGGGGAGGATCATGGATTACGCGCGCCTGTACGGCTCTTTGGAAATCGTCGTCCCGCTCCTGGCCGTCGTCGCTGTCGCGCTCCACCGCTTCCGCACGGGCATGCAAGCGTCCTGGCGCGAAGAGGCAGAGGCGTACCGCAGCAAGGTGGAGCGCCAGTCAGAGGAGCTGGCCCAGCTCCGCAGCGAAGTGCGCCAGCTCCGCGCCGAGAACGCAGAACTGCGTGACCGGATCACGGAGCTACTGAACCGCTAGACGCGGGGGGCAGTGCACCACGTGGCGCACTGGTGAGTCACAACTTAATAGGGGGTCCTCATGGCGCCGCTTGCGCTGCCGTCCAGCATTCCGACGGTCACCGTGCACGGCACATATCTCGGGCCGGACGGGCGTCCGCTGGCGGGGACGGTCACGTTCTCTCCGCCCGCCTTGCTGACGTTTCCAGGCTCAGACCTGTTCATCGCTGGCCCCGTCATCGCGTCGCTGGACGAGAAGGGCCGCTTCCAGGTGACCCTTCCGGCGACCGACGCCCCCGGCATGCAGCCGTCCGGCTGGGCCTACGTCGTCAAGGAAAACCTTTCCGGTGTGATCGGCGGGCGCACGTTCAGCGTCCTGCTGCCCAAGAGCCTGCCGGACGTCGACCTAGCGGACATTGCCACCGCCGATCCGTCGACACCGCACTACGTCCCCGTACCAGGGCTGAGCGCGTATCAGATAGCGGTGGTCAACGGCTACACCGGCAGCGAGGCTGAGTGGCTGGCTTCCCTCAAGGGGGCCAAGGGTGACCCCGGGAACGGGTCCGTGGACAGCGTCAACGGCTATCTGGGCCCCGCCGTGGTCCTCAAGCCCAACGACGTCGGAGCGTTGGCAGCGTCCGGCGGCGTGGTCACGGGCACGGTCCGGAGCCAGCTTGCCTCTGCCGCCACCGTCGCCCTGGCGGGCATCGTCGGTGCAGAGACTTTCGACCGCTGGCGCGCCCGGGTAGACGGCTACATGGCGTGGGGGCCGGGTACGGCCGACCGGGACACCAACCTGTACCGCTCTGCCGTCGGCACGCTGGCGACCGACGGTGCGTTCGTTGCTCGGGAGATAGCGGGCGCCCGCTCCGTCCGCGCGTACGGCGCCAGGGGTGACGGGACCACCAACGACGCTCCTGCCTTCCAGGCGGCTCTTGACGCCGTCTACGCCGCCGGAGGCGGACAGGTCACCGTGCCAGCCGGTACCTACGTCCTGTCGACCTTGCCTCTGCGGATACGCCGTAACACCAGGTTCACGATGCTGCCCGGTGCCGTGCTGAGGCGCGGCGCCTCAGAGACCCTGATTCTCAACGGTGACGCGAACCAGACCTTCGGCGGTTACGAGGGACACGGCAACATCGTCATCGAGGGTGGCGTCATCGACATGCGGGGCACTGCCAGCGGGCTCACCGCGTCGGCCATGTGCATCAGCATCGGCCATGCCCGCAACGTGACCATTCAGAACGTCGAAATCCGGGACGTCAGCGGATACCACGCCATTGAATTGAACGCTACCGAACACGGGGTTGTGCGCAACTGCCGATTCCTCGGCTACGTGGACCCAGGGCAGCGCGACTTCAGTGAAGCCGTCCAACTCGACCTGGCGAAAATGTCGGGCGTCTTCGGCGGCTTCGGCCCGTACGACCACCAGGCATCGCAGGACATTGAGATATCCGGCTGCCTGTTCGGCGCTTCCGGGACGCCGGGGACGACCCCTTGGCCGCGCGGAATCGGTTCCCATTCAGCCACTATCGACCGGTGGCACCGTCGGATACGCATCGTCGGCAACACCTTCCGCGACACAACCCAGTACGCGGTCAGTGCATACAACTGGGATGACGTGACCATAGCGGCCAATACCTTTCAGGGGTGCGGCTCCGGCGTCCGTCTGCGGTCTGTCATCGCGTCCGACCCTGAGGACACGAAGAAGCCGGACGGCACGCAGACCGGCGCCTCACAGACCATGCGGGACATTGCCGTGACCGGCAACACCTTCCGCACGTGCGGTTCCTATGATGAGCCCATAGTGGCCCTGGGGGAGGCGACAGGATCGGTACAGGAGATCACTGTCACCGGGAACGCAGTGGTGAATTCACCCGGAAATGCCATGCGCTTTCAGCGGGCGGACCGGGTTTCCGTCTTCGGTAACGTCATTTCCAACCCGGGCGGGACGGGCATTTCAACCGAGTCGTGTTCTCTGCTGACGGCCACCGGCAACCAGGTGGTGCGCTGCGGCGGTAACGGCCTTACCGCCGTCACCGGCAATGCCATTTCGTTTGTCGGCAATACCATCGTGGAACCGTCGCAGACTGGAATCCTTATCCAGGACGGATCGCATATCCAGATTCAGACGAACTGGGTTGCCGGTCCCGGCCGCCTAGCCAACGCCACGTACTACGGCATCCGCCTGTCGACCGGCGCCAACTCTGTGCGAATCACCGGCAACAAGGTGACGCCCAACGCCAGCGGCAACCAGGCCATTAGCGCCCTGTCCATCACGGACACCTGCCGCGCGATCGTGCGGCACGGCAACGACTTGCGTGGCAACTGGACCGGCGTGGCACTGGGCGACGACTCTCCCAACCCGGTCACGTCGGCGGCAGACGTCACGGCGTAACCCTCACGCTCCCCCACCCGCACGACCAGTGCACCACGTGGTGCGCTGCCCAACTGCATACAGGAGACCCCTCGTGGCCTGGTACCCCGGAGCCCAGAAGCGAGAGCTACAGCCGGAGAGCGACGCGCAGGAGCGCATCCGGCCTACACAGCTCATCATCCATTCCATTGCCGCCCCGTGGACCCCTGGGCGCATCTATGAATACTGGCGCGACTCCACCAACCTTGAGTCTCACTTCGGTGTCGGCTTCAACGGGGCCATTGCGCAGTTCATCGGCACGGAGACGCGCGCCGACAGCAACATGTACGCCAACCGCCGGAGTGATGGCACCGGCGCCGTCAGCGTCGAAACCGCCAGTAACCTCAAGCACACTGACCCCTGGACCCCCGCTCAGGTGGCCACGCTTGTGGCGCTGGGTGCGTGGATGCACAAGCACCATGGTGTTCCGCTGAGGGTCTGCCGCAGTCACACCGACCCCGGTTTCGGCATCCACCGCATGTACCCCCAGTGGTCGGACGGCGGCACCGCATGCCCCGGGGACGCGCGGGCTCGCCAGTTCCGGGAAGTTGTCTTCCCGGGCATCGTCAAGGCGGCTGGCGGCAAGCCGCCGAAGCCTTCCAAGTACGCCCCGTTCCCGGGTGCTGCCTTCTTCAAGACGGAGCCCAAGAGCCCGCTGGTCACTGCCATGGGCAAGCGGCTGGTGGCGGAAGGGTGCGGGCGCTACGTGTCCGGCCCCGGCCCTCAGTGGACGGACGCCGACCGGCGGAGTTACGCCGCGTGGCAGCGCAAGCGCGGGTTCTCCGGCGCCGACGCCGACGGCTGGCCCGGCAAGACCACATGGGATGCACTCAAGGTCCCCATGCTTCGTAACTCTCGGTGAGAACCGCGGGGGTGTCTATGTCCGAATTGGACGGCATTCCCCCGATGCCGGCTCGGACCTGTCCTGTACGCACAGTGACCAACTTGGAGTGTTGAGTATGACGTTCATCAAGGCGCACGCCACCCGCATCTATGCCGTCCTCGTGGCCGTGCTCGCCCTGGTCGCCCACTACCTCCCCGATCTGCCTACGGCGCTGATTCTCGGTGTCGGCGCCGCCGTCCTGGGCGTGGGCGAAGCTGTCCAGCGGATCGAGAACGGCAAGACGGCGGACGCCACTGGCCGTCAGGAGTAGCGGCAACCGGATCGCTCCCGTAACGGCACACCGACCCGCCACCGTAAGGGACTTGGACCATGGGACATCCGCACATTGCGTTGATCGGCCGCGCACGCTCCGGCAAGGACACCGTGGCCGCGCGGCTAGTCGACCGCTACGCCTATACCCGCGTGGCCATTGCTGACCCACTTAAGGCCATGTGCCTGAGGGTCAACCCGATCATTGACTACGAACCCAGTGGCTTCGGTCAGTTGCCCATCCACCTGACGGATACGGTGCGCCGGTCCGGGTGGGAGCACGCGAAGGACACTTACCCCGAAGTGCGCCGGGTGCTTCAGAGTGTGGGGCGGGAAGTGCGCAACCTCGACCCCGGGTTCTGGCTCGGCCTCGCCCTGGACAAGATCGGTGCGGCCGATCACTGGCACTTGCCCGTAGTGGTCACGGACTGCCGGTACCCCAATGAGGCCGAAGCGCTGGTACAGCGGGGGTTCAAGGTCGTGCGCATCATCCGTCCGGGTGTTCCGCGCCCCATCAGGGAGCATGAGAGTGAGACCGCCCTAGATGAGTATCCGGCAGACGTGACGGTCGCCAACATCGGCACTGTCGAAGACCTCAACTCCCTTGCCGACAAGCTGACTTGAGCAACCACACGCCCAGAAGGGCGGGCCCCCTGTGCCGTCTCCGGACGGTGTAGGGGGCTTTTTTCGTAAGCAGTGCACCACGTGGTGCACTGCCCTTGTGCTCGCGCGCCCGCGCATGAGAGCGTGAGCCCGCGCGACACCGCAGGGGCGGTGTCTGGGAGGGGTCGAAGTGAGTGCCGCCGCCGGTAAGTTCAACGTTTCTCTGTCATCTCACGCTCTCGGATTCCTGGCGGGGACGGCGTGTCTCCAGGGCGACGAGGAACCCGAAGTGCGCGCGGAAATCCAGGCATTGAGCATCCGCAAGACCGGCCATGCTGTCGGCTGGGTCTCCTTCGACACGTTGGCCTGGATCGCCACGTACATGAACACGTGGGTGACGGTGCTTCAGGACGCCGAAGACGACGACGAAGAAGCAACACCGGCCGCCCTGCGCTCCGCCTACGCGGCTCAGGCGAAGATCGGCGCCATGTACGCGGCGGCACGGCACGCACGGGCCGAAGACCAGAAGGCGACCCAGGTACAGGACGATGCGGCAGCGGCAAGGGTCGCTGCCGGTGACGGGACGAACGAGGGGGGCCAGGTGGCTGGCGAGAAGCTGAAACTGAAGGATGTGCCGGGTGATGTGCTGATTGGTGCGGTGCCGAGTGCCGACGCTATCCACGCGCTCAAGCCCGAGACCGAACAGGGCCGATGGGTGCCGATCTGCCCGACACGCACCAAGAACCCGATCCGCCTGTGGGGACCGGCCAGCGAGCAGAACCCGGCCCTTGAACTGTGCGCCGGGTGCTCAAAGCTCGTGCACACGGCGGCCGTTGGGACCGTCGAAGAGGCGGTTGAGATTCCCGGGCTGGGCAGGTCCGTTACACGCCGCGTCGCGAAGAGCGCGACGGGAAGCGAAGAGAACGCCGGAGGGGACAACGTGGCAACGACGATGAACAAGGCAGCGCAGGAAGCGGCGGCCACACAGGTACGTGACGGGATTGAGCGTCTGCGGTCGCTGATCATGGAAGGCAAGGAAGAGGCGGCCAAGGAACTCCAGGGCGACCTTATGGAATCCGTGAATGCCATTACGGGGCGCGGCGCCGCCGGTCTCAAGGCATCGCTCCGCGCTGAGGTGGTAAAGGCGGCCAAGGAGGCGAAGGCGGCCAAGAAGAAGGCGAACAAGGCAGCGAAGCCGAAGGCGGAAGTCGCCACCCGGGCGACAACTGACCTGGCCCAGGTCGCGGACTTGCCGCGCCTGTACGAGGTAGGCGCCACGAAGATCGTCTCAGCGGCCAAGCAGAAGCTTGCGGCTGGTACCGACGTGGCCACGGTGCTGGTAGAGATCCGGTCCAACATCACGGACGTGGACGGAGACCCGGACCTGGCCGTCAAGCAGCAGATCACCCGTGATGCCGCGTCGGGACTGTATGACGACCTGGAAAAGAAGTTGCCTCCGATCGGGGAGGACCCGGAGGCCGACGTCGTACGCGAGGCAGTTTCCACCATCAAGACCGACGCCCGGCGCGCTACCCGCACGGTCACCGTGGAGTACATCCGCAGCCTTGACGTGGAGCCTGACCCGGAGGCGGACAACTACCAGGAGCGCAAGGACTGGCTGGAAAGGGAGCGCGCGAAGTACGCCAACGCGCTGGACATGTTCCCTGAGGGCTTCCTTGTTGAAGACCGGGACTACCTGGGTCGCCTCATCTTGGATGCAGACGGGAACGTCGGCCAGCGTCCCATCAAGTGGTCTGAGCGGATCTTCGACTATTACGAAGCGAAGGGTAAGGCCATTGCCCGCACCACCCGCGCCGAGCAGTACGCCGAAGAGCGCCGGAAGAAGGCGGAGCGGAAAGCGGAGTTGCAGCGTGCCGTCGAAGCGGGGGAGATCAGCCAGGAAGAGGCGGACGCCACGCTGAACGCCCCGGCGGAGTCCACCAAGGACAACGACCCGATCAAGCGAATCAAGAGTGCGTTTTCGAAGCAACTCGCTGAGGTCAAGCGGATCAAGGACGAAGAGGAGAAGGTCACTCGCAAAGACGAGTTGATCACCCTTCTTGCGGAGATCCGTAGGGAACTCAACAGCATCTGACCGACCAGCGCCCGGGGCCCCGGATGCCGGTACAGCAGCCGGGGCCCCTGTAGGGCAGTGAACCACGTGGTGCACTGCTTGCGGACGTAGAGCAGAGGGGGCACGGATGGGCGTGGACGGAAGTCATCTGCGGTTAGAGAAGGTCAAGTCGTGGCCCGCTGGTCTGGGGCGGGACAAGCTCACGCGGTACAAGGCGTGGGACGGTGGCGTGCTGGTGGGCCACGTTGAGAGCTACTACCCGGATATCACGATTCACCGAGGGGGCTTGCAGCCCAACATGCCGGGCCGGGTCAAATCGTGGTGGTACCACCTGGAGGGGGATAGTCAGGACGACGGGGGAGAGACCTGGTCACGCCGGGAAGCCGTACGCCAGCTCTGGGAACTACACCTGGCGCGTGCCGCTGAGAGGACGGCACAGACGGAGGGGCGGAGGTGGACGGTGGGCGACTTCCCGGGCGTGGATACGTACTGCCAGCAGGTGTGGTCCGGTCCATTCTGCGTCTACGTTCCCGGCACCGGACATGTCCCGCCCTCCGCGCTGTGCGGTGACACCGCTGACTACGTGCACCCTTCCTTGTTCGTGGACAAAGGCAAGCCCGTATGCGAGCAGTGCGCGCGCCTGTTCCGTCAGTACGGCGACCCCGCGCCGGAGCGACCACAGGGAAAGGCCTGAACGCCCCTCCGGCGCCCCTCTAGCCCCGTCTGACCCCGGTGTCCGGCGGGGCTCTTCCATGCCCGCAGACGGGCGTACAGGGCCGTGCAACCCCCGCGCTCCCCACCAGGTGACAATCACCTATCCGAGGGGGCTCGCGTGGGACGCGTACGCACCATCAAGCGGGGCAACAGCCGCTACTACATCCACCCCGACATGCCGAAGATCAAGTATCCCGGGGTGACGTCCGTGATCGGGGTGGGACCGAAGCCGTTCCTACCGCCCTGGTACGCCCGTATGACGGCAGAGCTGGCTATCGACAGCCTTGCTTTCGTACAGCAGATGGCAGAGCGCGACCGACAGGGAGCCGTCGACTACCTCAAGGGTGCCGCCCGCCGCTACACCCAAGCGCGCGCCGACGTGGGCTCACAGGCCCATGATCTGTTTGAGCGCATGATCCGGGGCGAGCAGATCGGCCGCGTACACCCGGACCTGGTTCCCTACCGGGAGAGGTTCGCGGAGTTCCTGGCGGCAGTGAATCCCCGGCTTGAGCGGGCCGAAGACGTTGCATGGTCGGACACCCATCAGTACGCCGGGTCCTTTGACGCGGTACTGACGGTATGGCTGGACGAAGACGGCACGCCGACGCCGGACCGCTCCGGGGTGCCGCATCTGCTCATGGCCGACTGGAAGACCAGCCGTGACACCTACCCGGACGTGGCGTTGCAAATGAGCGCGTACGCGCACGCGGACCGCATCATTGCGCCGGACGGCACGACGGCGCCTGTGCCGGAGTTCGACGGCGCCGCCGTACTCCACATCACCCCGGAGTCCTGGGCGCTCAAGCCAGTGCGCATTGACGACGACGTGTTCGCCTTCTTCCTGGCGCTGCGACGTGTCTTCGACTGGGAGCGCGAGGAGTCGAAGACGGTACTGAAACCTGCCATCGCCGCAAGCGCGGGGCGGCTGGTCACCGGCACGCAGCGACGTGCCCGCTAGCCGGGCAACACCCCCGCTCTAAGGCCCTCAGAAGGGGCGGACGGAGAGGCGGAAGGCAGTGCACCACGTGGTGCACTGCTCCGCACCCCTCCCGTTCGCCCCTCTTCAGTCCCTAACTGAGGAGAGCCCCGCATGGCGAACAAAATGACGATCTTCGCGACGGACCCCGATGCGAAGCCGAAGGAGCGGCAGACCTTCGCTGACGATGTGGTTGGCCGCTTCCACTCCGGCCGGTCCGTGGACGGCGTGCCCGAAGCGCTGGACATGTGGCGTATCAGTACCGGTGACCCGGTGGTGGCTCAGGCCGTGGCGCAGCTATTTGGCGGAGAGCCCATCGAGACCGACAGTCCCGGCGAGTTCTTCATTGACGTCTTCACGGACCGCACGAGTATCCCCGTGATCCTGACCGGGCCGGATGCCATCTACGCGGATCTAAAGCTGTGGAACCGCAGCAAGCTTGTGCATCACTGCGACGGGTCGGCGTTCCTGTCGCCGGAGGAGAAGGCGGGCAAGGCTTGCGGCTGCCCGGAACTCTTCGCGGAGCGCAAGGAAGCGGCGCGGGATCTGGTGGGGCCGTCTCCCTCCATCAGTGTGACTTTCACCCTGGCCGATGACCCGGAACTGGGGAAGTTCCGATTCCAGAGCGGCAGTTGGACGCTGGCCAGCGTGCTGCATGAGTACGAGAACGCTTTGGATGCAGTCGACGGCCCGGCGCTCGCTGAACTCGCTCTTGAGCTGGTTGAGTTCACAGTGAAGAAGGGCAAGAACAAGGGCACGCAGGTCAGTTACTACAAGCCTGTGATCAAGGTGCTAAAGGCGTACAGCGACGCCATTGCCGACGAGCGCTGAGCGGTGGCGCGCACAACGCGCACCGGCACACGTCCCGTACGGGCGTGGCTCCGTGTGCAGCCAGACGACGTGATCCGCTCGCCTCTGTGGGAGTGGCCACCGGCGCATGTCAGACCACTACTCAGTGAACGGCGGCGCCGCTTCGGCGTGGATGACCAGGGGGCGCCCGATGTGGGATGACTACGACCGGCGAGCCCTTGACCGGCTCATGGGCAAGTGCACCGAGGACGAAGCGGGTTGCTGGGTCTGGAAAGGCTCCGCACCCGGCGGGCAGAACCGGCGCCGGAGCGGTGCCAGGCGGTATGGCGATATCAGCTACCGGGGCCGTCAGGTGGTCGTACACCGGCTGGCCTACAGCCTGATGGTGGCCGACATACCCGACGGCCTAGAGCTGGACCACCTGTGCCGGAACACCCTGTGCGTGCGCCCGGACCATTTGGAGCCGGTGACCGGCGCGGAGAACTTGCGCCGCGCGGCACTCGCCAGGAGCGGGGGTGACGCATGGCCAAACGCGGCGTGATCACGGATTACACCGGTGAGGAGCTGTACCGGGGCGACCTGATTTGTTACGCCACCCGGCAGGGCAACCGCGTACGTCTGACAGATGCACTGATTGTCAAGGCCACGGCCAAGCTCGTGGACGGGCGGCTCCGTCCCATGCTCAAGGTGCGGCCGACCGGCAGCGAAAGCGGGTTCGCGAAGCGCCGGAGCATGCGCGCGGAATGGATCGGCGCGGAACATGCGCGGCTCATCATGCCTGGAGGAATCGGCGACTAGCGGCAATCACTCAGGGCCGGACGGAATCCCATCACGGGGCACCGTCCGGCCCTTTCCGCATACCAGTGCACCACGTGGTGCACTGCCAGAGGAGAAGCATGGACAAGTACATAGCGGCTGACGCGGCCCCTGCCCTGGGGGACGTGCGGCAGATGAGTTCCGGAGACACGGTCTGGCTCGCGCGAGACGCCTGTTGTCGGCGTGATTGGGGTCGCTTCATCGACGCTGTCGCGCACGCCGTCCGGCGCGGTGCCGATGCCCGGTGGGTGCGCCGTGGCTAATTTGAACAAGGCGCGCGGCACGGCCTGGGAGAGCGACGTACGCGGCTACCTGAACACCTCCCTGGGGCTGGTCGACGACGCCGGGAAGTTCCTGGACCCCTTCGACGCGCACAACGTGCGCCGACCGGCTCAGGAAGGCGCCGCTGACGTAGGTGATGTGCATGCCGTGCCGTTCGTCCTGGAATGCAAGGATGTGAAGAGCCCGGCAGTGCCGACGTGGCTCCGGCAAGCCGAAGTTGAAGCCGTCAACGCTGGCTTCCCGTACGGCGTGGCCGTCGTCAAGACGCGCCGCCAGAACGTCCGGCGGGGCCGGGTCCACTTCGGCTTCGCCACATGGACCAGGGTGCGCCGGGCGCTGGGTCTCCGGGCGCCGGAGTTCGCTTCCAGGTACGCGTTCACGCCGACGCTGCGGGGATGGGACACCCGGCGGTGGTACATGAGCACGGACCTGGAGGCGTTCGGCGTACTTCTGGGTGACGTCCGGGCGGAGCGTCACCGTGTGTGACGGAACCCCCGGAGCCGGCATCAGGGCACCCAAGGCAAAACGGACATCATGGGCGCCGCGGGGCGTGGATCTGGTGACGTTAAGTCACTGGCAACGCTCGCGCTCCCTCCAAGGTGAAGGGGGTTGATAGCTCATGATGTTCAGTGATCTGCTTGGCCATTTCGCGGACGTGACGGACCAGGCGGACGGCGGGTATCTCGCCCGGTGCCCCGCACACGGGGACAACCGTCCGTCTCTGCGAATCTGGCGCGGGGATGACAACAAGGTGCGGCTGTCCTGCCGTGCTGGCTGCCCCACTGGGGACGTGATCAAGGCCGCTGGCATCACCTGGCCCGCGCTCTTCCATGCGACCGGCCCCGGGGCCACAGTGCCACGAGAGCGCCCCGCCCTGGTGGGCGTTGGCCCAACGGCGGCACTGGCGCGCTACGTCGACGAGACGTCTCGCAAGCTGGGCGACTTCGGGGACCGGGCGGCGGGGCAGGCGCGCGCCTACCTCGCTGAGCGGTTCGGCCTGGACGTGGGCACGGCCGCTGACCTCATGCTGGGCGTGGACGCTCCGGAGCACGGCCTTGCGCTCCGCTTCCGCTCCCGCGCCTACCGCGCCTTTCCGCGCATGACTGTGCCCCTGGTCGGCTTCGACGGCATCGCCAGGGGTCTACAGGGGCGGGACCTGTCCGGCGAATGCCCCGGCCGCTGGATCTCCCTAGCGAACCCGACAGGGGAGCGCTGGGCCCCGTACGGCGTCCTGCGGGGACAGGGCGGCTATGGGGTAACGATCGTCTCTGAGGGGCCCGGAGATGGGCTGACGGCCGTAGCTGTCGGGTATGACGCCGTGGTCATCCGTGGGGCGGCTCTCGCCGGAAGCCCAGAGCTACTGGAGGAGCTGGCCGACGGGCTCAGGGGCGCTCACGTCATCGCGGCCGGAGACAACGACGCGGCGGGGCAGCGCTTCAACGCCCGGTTGGCCGAAGGTCTCAAGCCCTACGGCATCACAATCCACGCGCTCAGCATCCCGCACGCCGGGGACGATCTGACCGACTGGCGAGCCCGTGACGCGCCCGCGTTCCCCGCCGCACTGCATGACGCGGTGTCGGCGGCGCGGCCGGTACAGGACGACGAGACGGCTCAGGCGGATGCGGTCTCAGCAGAGCTGACCGGCCGGACCGGTGCCGACGTGGTCAGCCGGGACCAGGGCAGCGAAGCCGCACGCATCCTGGCTGGACTCATCAACCGCTACGGCGAGAGCGACGCCATGAACGCGCATGCGCTGGTGGCGTGGACTAACGGCCGGATCAAGTACGCCCCAGGGTTGGGCTACTACGTGTGGACCGGCGCCGTCTGGGAGCGCTCAGAGGTCAAGGTCCGCCAGGAGATCCACCGCATGGGCGCCGCCCTGGTGCTGGCTGGCGAGACGCAGAAAGCCCGGGGCTTCACGATGACGACGCGGATTGACGCTCTCATGACGGAACTGCGCAGCGTCCCCGCCGTGCATGTAGACGCTGCCGACTTCGACAGCAGGGCGGAACTCCTGTCATTCCGTAACGGCACGGTGGATCTGCGGACCGGGAAACTCCGGCCTCACACCAAAGCCGACATGATCACGTACCGCCTGGATATCGACTACCAGCCGGATGCCCAATGCCCGCGCTGGGAGCAATTCCTCAGGGAGATATTCCCCAAGGACCCCGAACTTCCCGGGTACATGCAGAGGCTAATCGGGTACGGACTTACCGGCAGCACGGCAGAGCAGGTATTCGCCGTCCTCTGGGGAAAGGGCGCCAACGGCAAATCGGTGTTCACGGACGTGATCACCGGCGTCTTCCGGGCTATCAGCCGGACCACACCTTTTGCCACCTTCGAAGAGAAGCCGTCCGGCGGCATCCCCAATGACATTGCGGCACTCAGAGGAGCCCGCCTGGTCATGGCCTCAGAGGGCGAGTCGGGCAAGCCCATGTCCGAAGGAATCCTCAAGCGGGTCACAGGTAAGGACGAAGTGGCCGCGCGGTTCCTGCGGCAGGAATTCTTCACCTTCAAACCCGCCTTTCTTCTCCTTCTTGCCACCAACCACAAGCCGAGATTTCGGGGACAGGATGAGGGACTGTGGCGGCGCGTCAAGCTCGTGCCTTTCCTGCGCTGGTTCGCGCCGGACGAACGTGATCACACCTTGGATGCGCGGCTCATGACAGAGGCCGAAGGCATCGCGGCATGGGCGGTGCGTGGCGCCGTGGAGTGGTACCGAGACGGTCTCAAGGACCCGGACGTCATCGCCCGCGCAAGCAAGGATTACCGGGCCACGTCGGACGCGCTAGCGGGATTCTTCCCCGGAGTCCTTGAGCGGTGCGGTGAGGAGCACGTGATGAGCGGTAACGCCGTCTTCGCTGAGTACCTGGACTGGTGCGAGGCGGAGAACCTGCCCGCTAAGGAACGTTGGACGCGCCGCACCTTCTATCAGGCCCTTGAGGAGCGGGGCGTCACTCGCGTCGTGCGGAGGGAAGGGGTTGCCCTGGCCGGTATCCGGCTGGCCGACCGGGACGCCCCGGAGGGCTCCGGCATCTTCGCGAAGTAGCCAGGGCCACACATCAATTGAGGCAGTGCACCACGTGGTGCACTGCCTCTTCGTGTTTGGAGGCACACGCATGCTGACTTACCGGCACACCGTGGCTGGCGACGTGGTGCGCGTCCATGTACCGGCCACGCCCGAAGAGTTGGAGCAGTTCATTGACTGGTCCCGTGACGCCGACCGACGCGGCCCCATCGCGCTGGACACGGAGACCAGCGGACTCGCGATGTTCTCCGGCGGATACCGGCTCCGCACGGTGCAGTTCGGAGACGCACACGACGCCTGGGTCATCCACTGGGAACGCGGCGGCCACTACCAGCGTGCCGCACTTCACGTGCTCCACCGCGCCCGCCGGATGCTCGTACACAACGCCGCATTTGACTGGCTGGTCCTGGACCAGCATGCGGGCATACCCGTGGAAGAGATAGCACCCCGCACGTGGGACACACGGGTACTGGCCATGCTCCTGGACCCCCGCCAGCCGGATGAGGGCGGCATGGGGGTGGCCCTCAAGCCACTCAGCGCCCACTACGTGGACCCGGCGGCGCCGGACACTCAGGGAGATCTCACCTCGGTCTTCCGGGGCTTGGGGCTGACGAAAGCCGACGGCTTCGCACGCATCCCGCTGGACCACCCCACGTACAACTTGTACGCCGGATTGGACGTGATCCTCACGGCCCGGCTGTACCCGTGCCTAACAGCAGAGCTTGAACGGCGCGGCGTACGGCCAGCCCTGGTGCAGTACGAACACGAGATCTCGCGCATGTGCGCCCTGATGCAGCGCCGGGGGCTTCTTGTCGACCAGGAGTACACCCGGACCCTGGCTGACCGGCTGGCCGAGGAGGCGGCGGTGTACGGGGCCGTGGCAGCTCGGTACGGCGTAGCCAAGGTGAGTTCAGGGGCTCAGGTGGCCGAAGCGCTGACAGCCATGGGCGAGAACCTGACGCAGCGCACTAAGGGCGGTGCGCTCTCCACTGCCAAAGACGTGCTCTTGCCAATGGCGGACCTTGACCGGGACTGGCAGCGCATCGGAGCGCGCGAGCCCAACCCGCTCGCTGACGCCGTCTTGAGGGCGAAGCGGGCGGAGAAGTGGGGCAAGACCTACGCGGAGGGGTTCCTCGCGAAGCTCTCGCCCGCCGGGCGCATCCACCCTTCCGTCACGTCACTGGCCGCACGGACCGGACGCATGTCCGTCACGGACGGGCTGCACCAACTCCCCTCATCCGATCACGTCATCCGGCGCGCGATCCTCGCTGAGGAAGACCACGTATGGATTTCCACCGACTTCCAGGCAGTGGAAATGCGCGTCCTGGCGGCACTGGCAAATGTGCGCCGAATGAAAGAAGGTTTCCTGTCAGGCGGCACCGACTTCGATATCCACATGTTCACGGCTCAGCTCATCAAGGGGTCAGGGGCCACGCAGAAAGACCGCAAGCGGTTCAAGGCCACCGGCCTAGGCAAAATCTACGGCGGTGGCGTGGCCACACTGGCCCGGCAGACCGGTGCCACTGAGGCGGAGACGCGGCGGGCAGTCACCGAGTACGAGCGGACCTTCCCGGAGATCCGCCGCGCGTCGGCCCGCTGGCAGCGCGAAGCACGAGCCACGGGCATGGTCACCGTGTCGGCCACGGGGCGGCTCATGCCGCTGGACCGTGACCGCATGTATGCAGTCGTGAACTATCAATGCCAGAGCGCGGCTAGGGACTTGCTGGGGCAAGCGATGCTGAACGCCGAACAGGCCGGAATCATGGAGTACTGCCGTCTGCCGATCCATGACGAACTGCTCGCGTCGGTCCCCGCCTGTGATGCCCAAGAGCTTGCCCAGGAGTTTGAGAAGGCCATGACCATGGACCTGTTTGGCGTGCCCATCGTGGCCACGGCTGACGTCGGCGGGCGCTCCTGGGGCTCCCTCTACGGGGCCGATTTCTAGCAGTGCACCACGTGGTGCACTGCTCCGTTACCTCCCCGTTATGCGACTCATCCTCAGGGATGAGAAAAGCATCCGTGGCGTACTGCCGATAGAGCGGCCCAATTCCGAAGAGGAGACGAAAGGCAACCCCTCAAAAGACAAGCGGTCTAACCCATCACCAACGCCGTTGTGGCTCGCTGAATTCCGTCATTAGGTAAGCGCCACGCCACGACGACGGCAATGCGCAAGCCCCGTCCGAAGCGTCCCGGACGGGGCTTAGCCATGCCCCCGCATTCCTGACGCTAAGGCTCCGAAAAGGGGCCGACGGTCTTGCGCGCGCTTCGCCCTGTTCCGGGCAACTCTCGCGCTCCCCACGGGAGCGCAACCAGCCCTGGAACACACGCGGAGCGCTTCCCTTGATATCCCTTACCGCAGAGCAGATTTCCGCCGCACAGAACAATGACCTGAACGCCATAACGGCCGTGGTCACGGCGACCGAAGAACGAGTGCGGCACCTCGCCCGGAAGTACGCAACCGGCAGCGGACGCACAGACGCCAGCCTTGCCGAAGATCTCGCCCAGACCGGTCGGATAGCCGTCTGGGAATGCACCGCGCGGTTCAGCGGTACGACCGTGGCGGAGTTCTTCGCCTACGTGGACCGGACACTCAAGGGCGCCATGAGTGACGCGCGCAAAGTCGAGACCCGGCAGGGGGTGTCCCGGTCGGTAGCGGGCGCGTTCGAAGCGGCGCTCTCTCAAGCGGACGGGGACCCGTACGAAGCTGAACGGCTGGCCACGGACGCGGCAGTCCTGGGAGACCGGCGGCTGAGTCCGGAGACCGCATACGCCGCGCGCTTGAGCTGGCAAGGGGTTGAGCACCTGGATGCGCCGATGGGCCAAGGTGAGACCGGGGAATCGTTCACGCTGGCGGACACGCTGGCGGCTCAGTACGGCGTCCCGGCGGACCTGTTGCAGCCCAGCGACTACGAACGCGCCCGGCGTAAGCAGACCAGTATTCAGGTGCGCCAGACCCTGGCCCGCATGAGCGATGATCAGGCGACGGTCCTCATGGCGCTGACCGGTATAGCCCCTGTCCGGTACTACGGCGCAGAACGAGACTCGGATCTGGCCGCCGATTACGGCATGCGCCGGGACCAGGTGCGCGTCATCCGCAGCAAGGCCAAAGTGCGGTTCGCTGAACTCTGGCACGCACGCTAAGGGCAGTGCACCACGTGGTGCACTGCTTCTGCCCCTCACCGTTTCCGGTGGGGGGCTCTTTTCGTTGGCTGCCCACCCCGCCTAATGGCGTGCTCATGTCATTGGCCAATATTTACTAACGGAACCTCCACAACCGTTTTGGGTTTGGCTGATTTGGCGGTGTTGCGGGCCGTGGCGGACAGGTGAATGCCCAGGTCGGCGCCCCAAGTGTGTGAAACGCATGCCGGTGGGTATGGCCAGATGCGGCCCACGATCGTGAATATCCCGTGTGCATATGCATTTCACAATCCGAAAACCTGTTCTATAGTGATCGAATGGCTACGCACAGTGCATGGGGGGTGCTGGTGTCGGTCTGGGTGCCGTCGCTGCGAGACAACCGTCTCGATTGGGGACCGTGCCCGGACCTGCCCCGCCCGCTGGGAACCGAACCAATCGCAACATGCGAAGACACACCCGCAGTTCTTCGCGCGCAAGGCACGCTGGCCTCGCGTCTGCTCAAGCGGGGTTACCACGGCTTCCGTCTGCTTGCCCGAGACCGCGACTCCGACGAGCTGACGGGCTCCTCGGAGTGGTACGCCAGCCCCGAAACCGGGGTGTATCTGCCCTACCCCGGTGGTCTCTGGTCGGCGTGTGACTACGGCATGCATCACCACGGCTGGGGCGACGCACCCGCCCTAGCCGTCGCGTAGCGCCAGACACGACGAAGCCCCGCCAGCTCCTCAGCGAGCGGCGGGGCTTCGTGCGTTGGGTCAGCCGTCGGTGCGCGCCACTCCGCCGACGAACGCGGACCAGGCGGCGGACGTGATGGTGAGCTGGGGGCCGTCGGGACGCTTGCTGTCCCGCACCGGGACCACGCCGTGAATGGCCGCGTGCTCCGGCGCCCACTCGATGCAGTTTCCCCCGTCCTGGTTGCTGTAGCTGGATCGCTGCCAGCGAGCGGAACTTAGGTCTATCGCGGGGGCTCGCATGGGGCTTCCTCCATGTACTGAGTGATCATGTCGCCGGACTCGCGCGGAGATAGCGCGATATCCCGCAGGTGATCGTACGACCTGCGGAGCCGGTCCACATCCCTGGCGTCTTCGACCAACTGACCTGAGTAGCCGGTCTCTACGTAGGCCACCATGCGCCCGTCGGGCAACCACAGAAACATGGTGTCCGTGTTCGTCAGTCCATGCAGTCCGAGGGACGACGGAACCACGTAGATCGTGACGTTCGGTCGGTCGGCCACCTGAATCAGGTGTGCAAGCTGTGCTTGCCACTCCTTGGGGTCGGTCAGCGGACGACGCAACACCGCTTCGTCAAGCACTGCGCGGAACTCCGGTTGGTCTGCACGGCCTAAGAGGTCCTGCCGGGCCATTCGTGCCGCTACGTCGTCAGCTAGCGTGTCTTCGTCCACCGGTCCCGCCGCTTGTAGCAGCGCCCGCGCGTACGCCTCAGTTTGGAGCAGTCCCGGCATGAGGCTGGGCGCGTACTGGTGTAGCGCCAACGCTTCGGACTCCAACGTCATGTACGTCTGGTACTGCTCGCGGAAGCGTGACAGGTCGTGTGCTGCCGCTTCCCAGAGAACGACCAAGTGCGTAGTCCCGTAGTACCGATCAAGCTCACGTACCAGGTCTGAGCTACCCAGAGCCTTGCCGTGCTCCATGTTGCTCAGGTGCGTGTGATCCGCGCGGACCGCGTCGCCCAACGCACGTAGCGAGATGCCCTTTTCGCTGCGGAGTAGAGCCAGCTCCTGTGCGTAGCGCGTCCGCGCCGAGTGGCCGCCCTCCGACGAGTTGCGTCGTGCTGGCATGCCGCCCCCCTCCGGTGTTGGTTTTGTTGGTTCCAGCCGTGGGTTTGTTGGTTCAACTGGAACCAACACTTCCTAAGCCGTCCCCACGGTTCATGCTCGTCAACGTACGGCCTCAGGGCACGGCGAGCCAGGGTGTACGGAGCAACCACCGTGATGGACAACAGGAGTTCGGCCTACGGCACTCGATCGGGCGCAAGGGCACCGCACGATGACGACGCGGCGAGCCTGGCAGTGCACATCCAGCACTTCGGCCCGTGGGGTCTCGTGACGTGGCGTCCGCGCGGCGGCTTCACCCACCGGGACTACGTCGACCTCCAAGCGGTCCGGCGCGGTCTGGAGCGCAAGCAGTGAGCGCCCCCAGGACAGGCCAGGAGCGCCCGTACGAACCACACGTGGGCGACGTGGTCACGGACACCCGTACGGGCCGCAAGGGGCGCGTGATGGGCCACGAGGGACCCCGGTGGCAACTCCGTCCGCTCACCGGCGGGCGCGAGTGGGAGGCGGACGCCAACCACATGGACCCGAACCCGACGCTGGCCGACCGGCACAGGGCCGCCAGCGGCGGGACTCTGAGCGAATGGGGACTCTGAAATGACCATGGCATTACGGCGGCGCGGGCAGTACGGCCGGAGCCGCAGGAAAGGACGGATACAACGCGCCGCTGAGGCAGTCAGGTACCACGACTACGAGAACGTGGCGGGGTATGCCATCGCGGCCGTCCACCTGGGCTCAATCTTCGTTGCCGTCTATCTGGCAATCAAGGCGCAGTAGCGCCCAACCACAGTCCCTGTCCCCGCCGGAAGACCCAGCACTCCCCACGGCCACGGGCCCGGCGGGGGCAGGCATCACCCTGGAAGGAAACGGCATGCATAAGGACGTGAACCCAGCCGCGCCACCGCTCCGCCGAATCGGCGCCGTCGGCATCATCCGCGACTACGACGGGCGCGTGCTCCTGGTCGACCCGGCGTACAAAGACGGATGGATTCTGCCCGGTGGCGGAGCACACGCGAACGAATTTCCGCACGTGGCCGTCACGCGGGAAGTCCAAGAGGAAGTCGGCCTAGAGCTTTACCCCGCGCGGCTCCTGGTCGTGGACTACGTACCGGAGAACGAGGCGGACGACGTGCGGGAGGGCCTGACCTTTGTCTTCGACATGGGCTCCGTCGGCGCGGACACGCCCAAGCTGATCAACTCCCACGAGCTAACGGGCGTCCAGTGGGTCCTGCGTGACGATCTCCCGGAGGTCACCGTGCCCGCCCAAGAGCGCCGCATCCGTGAAGCGCTGCGGGTGGTTGAGGGCACCGGCACCGTGCACTACCTGGTGAACGGAGAACGCGTCTGTGTGAACGGCTCACGACGGCCGATCACCTAACCCCAAACCATGCCCGACTCTTCGACGGCTCTCCGACGCGCGGGGGGCGACGGAGGGAAGAGAAGGGCTTCCCGCCCGCTACCGCCCCCGCTCCCCGGCGGTAGCGGGCAGGCCCCGGTCAGTTCAGGCACGCTGACCGGGGCCCCAGGACCCGCCACATCCCGCTTCACCTGTCGGGGTGTGGAATGGCCCGGCCTACAGGCTCACTTCCTTCTTGTCTGGGCCGCCGGGCCAGCATTGGGCCCCCGCGTGACAGGGGCGCCGGGGGCCCGATGTGCGGCAAGACCCGCCACACCCTTTTCGCGCATGTCGGGGTGTGGAATGGCCCGGCCCAAAGCCCCCACATCACTACGGGGCGCCGGGCCAGCATCGGGCCCCCGCGTGACAGGGGCGCCGGGGCCCGATGTGCGGCAAGACCCGCCCGCCTCTTCTAGGGAACCGCCTGAGACCCAGGAGGATGGAGAGGAGGGCGCTTCCGCCCGCTTCCTGTTTTGCTTACGGGCAGGTGCGGGCAAGGCCCCGGCTAGCGGGCCGGTCCCCTGTGCCAGCCGCTAGCCGGGGCCCCTGAGCACACCGGGCTCCATACCGACGGAAGGAGGCTTACACTCCGACTCATGGACAAGCCACCCGAAGTCCGTCGGGCCTACCTCAGCAGCATGAGGGACGAGGAGACAGGTCACGTGTACCTCACGTGCCCCCGGGGCTGCGGACGGATGATGCAAGGAAGCGCCGACGGACCGTTGGTCCGCTGGACATGTGTGTGCGGGTACCGAATCCACTCCTAGTAAAGGGGCGGCGATGGTCTGCGTGAAGTGCGGCAACGAAATGGTTGCTGTACCAGATGGGAACGGCGTCCTCTGGATATGCAGTAACACACAGTGCGATTACCAGCGCCACGGCTGACGCCTACACAGTTGAGGCCCCGTCCGGAGAGATCCGGGCGGGGCTCTTCCACGTCCAGCCACCGGCCCCGCGTGATAGGCATGCAAGGTCAACACCGCGCTCAGACAGGGGAGATCATGAGGCGCCATGCAGCCGCCATTGCAGCCGCCGCCGTCGCACTTACGGTGCTCACGGCATGCGGGGGAGGGGGCGACGACAAGAGTGAAGCGAAGCCCACCAAGACCACCAACGTTCAGGAGCGCCAGAAGCCCGCTGAGGCGCCCAGCGTGCCCACACCGAACGCCGGACAGCGAGCCGCCCTGATACGCGCCCTGGGGGCCGTAGACGCCGGTCTCGTCGCCAACGAGGAGCGGGCCGTCAGCAGAGCTAGGAACGTCTGCCTGGACGTGAAGCAGAAGAAGGACGCGGCCACGGTCCAGGCGAATGCGAAGGCGCGGTTTGAGGGCGGCACCGTGCCGACGCTGAGCGCGGACCAGACGGCACAGATCGTCACGGCCGTCCGGTCGAACCTCTGCGACTGAGGCCAGCACGACGAAGCCCCGTCCGGCGCCGGTGACCGAGCGGGGCTTCGCGCTGCACATGGGTTGGGGTACCGTCGGCCTGTACCTGTTGCACCGTTCATCCAGGCCCACCACACCGCGAAGAACACCATCGCGTAGTTGAGGACCCCCTCGCCCGCGTGCCCCTCGGCCACGGCGTGCACCAGCCCCACCCCGGCCTGGGCGACCGCCACCACGAAGCACAGGTCGAAGAAGAGCTCCAGCGGTGTCGCCGCGCGGTGCGGTTCCTCCCGCCCGCGGGCGACCATCGGGCGCAGCGGTGGGGGAGGGGCGGAGGGGCGGGGGCGCGGAGCGGGCATCGCGGACGTCATGGGGCAAATACAGCAGAGCCCGGCGGTGCGGCCGCCCGGGTCGCACCGTGTCGGGGCCCGAGCACCCGGCTGGAGGGCGGCGGTCGTCCTCTTCCCCGCCGCCCCGACCCCGGCCCGGGCCCTGCACCTGGCCCCTGCTCCGGCCTCGGCACCGCCCCGGGTCCCGGCCCCGGCCCTGTTGCGGTGGCCGCCGAACGCCAAGGCGGTCGTCGCCCGGCCCCGGGCGGTCCGGGCGGACGTACGCTGGAGGTATGAGCACCGCCCCCGCCCCCGAACCGCGTGATCCCCGGAGCGCCGCGTCCCGGCGGACCGCCGGGAAGTCCGCCGACGCGCTGGTCTTCGACGACCCGCTGTCGCAGCAGTCCTCGGACGATACGGATCGTGGGTGGGGTGAGCGGCCGTCGGCGAGCGGCGACAGCGCCGCCGACCTCGCCCGTTTCCTGGACGAGAAGCCGCCCCACCACATCTGAGCCCGCGCCGCCGCCCGCCAGATCCGAGCCCGCGCCGCCGACCACCACATCTGGGCCCGCGTCGCCGCCCGCCCGGCGAGGGCCCGCGCCCGGGTCAGCGCGTGCCGCCGCCCGGCGGCCCGGTCTCCGGCCCCGGGCGCTCGCCCTGGGCCGTGCCGCCCGGGCCCGCCTCGCCGGTGCCCGCCCCGCGCTGCGCGACCAGCGCGTCCCGGATCTGCTGGAGCACCTCCAGTTCCGTGACCTCCATGACTTCCCGCGTGCCTTCCTTCTCCGCCTTGCGCGCGGCCTGCCTGGCCAGGTACTTCGCCATCGGCAGGACCATCAGGAAGTACACGACCGCCGCGGTGATCACGAAGCTGAGCGTGGCGCTGAGCACCGAGCCCCACATGATCGGGATGCCCTTCACGGCCTCGCCGTTCCTCATCTCGCACGGGGCCTTGAGGCAGGAGCTGTAGTGGTCGAGGTTCTTCGTGCCGAAGGCCCCGACCAAGGGGTTGATCACGCCCTTCACCACGGAGTTCACGATGTTCGTGAACGCGGCGCCGATGACGACCGCGACCGCCAGGTCGACCACGTTGCCGCGCATCAGGAAGGCCTTGAAGCCCTGCCAGACGCCCGGTTCCTTCTTCTCGCTCACCACTAGGCCTTTCGTTGCACTTGCGGGTTGTACGGCAAACCGCCTTGCAACCTACGGCAGCGCGTGGCAGGCCTGTCCACTTCCGTAATGCGAACGAGCGACTTGACAGGGCGTCAGGCACCCGGAGAAGAGTGCGGCTCATCGCAGCGTCACCGCCAGCCGCGCCGTGGCGCTCGCCCCCGCCAGCCGCGCCGCCGTCTCCCGCGGCACGGAGAGGACGACCAGGGCCCCGCCCTCGGCCGTACCGTCGGCGGCCTCGGGCACTTCCGTCACCCGGGCCGCGGAGGCGACCACGCGGGGTGCGCCGCGCCCGCCCATCGCCGGGTCCTCGGCCGCGACCACGTCCACGCGGTCACCGGGGCGCAGCAGCCGCGCCGTCGCCGCGTCCGCGATCCGTACCGGCGCGGTCACCAGCCGTGGGGCTCGCCGGGCCCGGTCCCGGCCGCCGGTGTCCGTGTCCGTCGTGGTCACGGACGCCGCGGAGCCGCCGGGCCGCGTGCGCTCGGCGTCCCCCGGCCCCGCCGCGACGAGCGCGGCGGCGGTCATCGCGAGCCCCGCGGCCACCGCCCGCCTCCGGTGCCGGGTGAGCCGCCGCAGCCGCTGCCGGCCGCCGCGCAC